>NZ_JBEWTB010000002.1:0-300000 GCF_040549045.1 Endozoicomonas sp. NE40
CCGCCATTGCTTCACATCTGGGGATGGATGAAATGAATCATATGCTCAGCCCTGAAAAATTTTTTCAGTTGGTTCACTCAATTCTTACAGATGAACACTTTGATACAATTGCCGGGCAGATTGAATTTGCCCGGAGGCTCCGCTGTCTCGCCAGCTCGGTTGCCCATTCCTTCAGCCTTGCAGCAATGGCCTCACCCCGAAACCAGAAACTGAGGGAGCTGGCTCGAAACTGGTATAAAGCAAAGAACGATCTGATTACTCAGGAAAGAACTCTCAAAATTAGTCAGGAAAATCAGCTACGCAAATAGCTACTACATTATTTCAATGAGATCGACGTTTAAGGTAGGTTGGGTGGAACGAAGTGCTTGTACCCGGAACGGGTGATACCCAACAATGCGCCGAAGGCTCAGCAAGCTTTGCCAGTACGTTGTACTGGTTGTTGGGTATCGTTTCACTCGACCCAACCTACAGGTCAAGCGTAACGGGAGGATGTCAAGCAGGAACAATCGGATAATTAACACCCGAAATCTGCCGCAGAATCCGGTTCACCTGACAGCTGTAACCGTACTCATTATCGTACCAGACATAGAGTACACAGCGGTCACCGTCCACAATTGTCGCCTTGCTATCGACAATGCCCGCCTTGTGATTCCCCACAAAGTCACTGGACACCACTTCACTGGAGTTAATAAAATCAACCTGCTTTTGCAGTGATGAATACAGCGAAGTGTCCCGCAGATAGGTATTCAGTTCAGTAAGCGTCGTTGTCTGCCCCAGGTTCAGGTTCAGGATTGCCAGGGAAACATTAGGCGTCGGTACCCGTATGGCACTGCCCGTCAGTTTGCCCTTCAGTTCCGGCAGGGCTTTGGCCACCGCTTTGGCGGCACCGGTTTCGGTGATGACCATATTAAGAGGCGCGCTGCGACCGCGACGGGAGCCTTTATGGTAGTTATCAATCAGGTTCTGGTCATTGGTATAAGAGTGAACGGTTTCCACATGCCCACTGACAACGCCGTATTGATCGTGAATAGCCTTCAGCACCGGAGTAATGGCGTTGGTGGTACAGGACGCTGCCGAGATGATTCTATCTTCCGGATCAATATCCCGGTTATTAACGCCATAGACAATATTTTTCAGGTCACCCTTACCCGGCGCGGTTAACAGGACTTTGCTGACACCCTTACATTCGAGGTGCTGGCTAAGACCGGCCTCGTCCCGCCATACGCCGGTATTGTCCACCACAATGGCGTTTTGAATACCGTACCGGGTGTAGTCAATGCTGTCTGGGGAATTGGCATAAATCACCTGAACCCCCACACCATTGGCATAAATAATGTCGTTATCATCATCAACACTGATCGTGCCACGAAAAGAACCATGCACTGAATCCCGCCGTAACAGGCTGGCACGCTTCTGCAGATCATTATCAGCCTTGCCCTTGCGAACAACGATTGCTTTAAGGTTAAGCCCGGCCCCGCCACCAGCCCGTTCAATCAGAATTCGTGCCATCAGCCGCCCGATACGCCCAAAGCCATAAAGCACAACATCCTGACCCGTAGCCCTGCCGGATTGCCCACCGGTGGCCAGCTCACCCAGTTCCTGCTTTACATAATCAGAAACGGGCTGCTGGCTGCCTGACGTCATATAGCCGTTCGCCAGTTTGCCAATATCAATGCGACAGGGAGCCAGGTCCATCCCGTCGAGCGCTTGAAGAACAGGAAATGTATCCCTGACCGTTAATCCGCTATCCTTTAGCTGTCGTATAAATTTATGGGATTTCAGAATTTCGATAACAGAGCGGTTAATAATGGAACGGCCATAAACCGTCGTTACCACATTTTTATCCCGATACAACCGCCCAATCAGCGGAATCATAGATTCCGCGAGTGCCTCTCGCTCCTTCCAGTCCTGAAAATATTTTTCTACCACGGTGTCGATCCTGCTGTTTATACTTCTTATCGTTATGCCGTCTTCGGGGCTTCCCGTGGCTATTATCCTGACCATAACGCCAATTAGCAATATTCGGATAACATCATCTCACAAACCTGATCACCTGCTTTTGATTTCAACACTTCAGGCTGTGACAGTTCAGGGTGTGACAAGAGCGGCTGAATAGCTACAATGCGCATTCATCAATGCACTTATATCAATCAGGACGTACCGTAGATTCATGTCACAGGCAAGCCTTCCCCTGCCCACCCATGCGGGTGACAAAATAATCTGGGCCAATCTCGACCAGACCGCCAGTGCCTGGGCCATTGCCAGTGCCGCCAGAGAAAGCAGCAAGCCCCTGCTGGTCATCACACCTGACTCCAACCGGGCCAACAGCCTTGAAGAGGAGCTGACGTTTTTTCTCAATGGGAATCAATCCATTAAAATCATGCATTTCCCCGACTGGGAAATTCTGCCTTACGATGCCTTTTCACCCCACCAGGACATTGTTTCCCAGCGTCTTGAAACCCTTTACCGTCTGCCTGGCTATCAGCACTGCATCCTGATTATTTCTATCACAACACTGCTCCACCGCATGAGCCCCCGCAGTTACCTGGAATCGAACTGTCTGGTGATCAGCCGGGGCGATACGTTCCTGCTGGAACAGCGTCGCCAACAACTGGAGCAGGCGGGCTATCGTTGTGTTGACACGGTCTATGAGCATGGAGAGTTTGCTATCCGTGGCGCCCTGATGGACATCTTCCCGATGGGGGCTGACCAGCCATTCCGTATCGACCTGTTTGATGATGAGATCGATACCCTGCGTGCCTTTGACCCTGAAACCCAGCGTTCAACCGAACAGGTGGGCAGTATCGAGCTGCTGCCCGGCCATGAGTTCCCCATGGATAAAGCCGCCCGGGACCAGTTCCGCAGCCGCTTCCGGGACACGTTTGACGTGGATTACCGGGAATGCCCGCTCTATCAGGATATTGGCCAGGGTATGGCCAGTCCGGGCATTGAATATTACCTGCCACTGTTCTTTGACCAGACAGCCACCCTGTTTGACCAAACTCCCTGAACAGACCATCGTCGTTCAGTGTCAGGGCGTTCAGGAAGCTCTTCAGCATTTCTGGAAAGACGTCAATGAGCGTTATGAAAACCGTAAGGTTGACCCGCTGCGCCCCTTGTTGCCGCCACATCGGGTATTGATGCCACCGGAAGAACTGAACGCAAAACTGATGGATTACGGTCGGGTCCGACTCGATACTGACAGCGCTAAAGAAAAACAGGGGCGTTATAACCTTAGCCATTTACCACTGCCTGAACTGACACTGAATGCCAGGGCCGATAACCCTCTGGCACCGCTGGAAACCTTTATCGCTTCCGGTTCGCGTATCCTTCTGGTGGCAGAGAGTGCCGGTCGCCGTGAAGTGCTGCTTGAAATGCTGGCCCAGAACCAGATTAAGCCGGTGGAGTTTGCCAACTGGTCAACCTTCCTGGGTCACAGCGAGCCTCTGGGCATTACTCTCGGTTCTCTGGAGGCAGGACTGCATCTGTCAGAACCGGATGTAGCACTGATCCCTGAAGCCCTGCTGTTGGGTCAGCGGGTGATGCAGAAACGACGCCGCCGGGGCGACAGTGATTACCAGACCGATCAGGTGATCCGTAACCTGACCGAACTGCGCGAAGGCGCGCCTGTCGTGCATATTGACCATGGCGTGGGGCGCTACCGTGGTTTGCAGACGCTGTCTGTTGACGCCCGGGAAGCGGAA
Source organism: Endozoicomonas sp. NE40 (assembly GCF_040549045.1). NCBI lineage: Bacteria > Pseudomonadati > Pseudomonadota > Gammaproteobacteria > Oceanospirillales > Endozoicomonadaceae > Endozoicomonas > Endozoicomonas lisbonensis. Next base: position 3,705 of record NZ_JBEWTB010000002.1, read on the forward strand.
TTTGTAACCCTGGAGTACGCCAGCGAGGCAAAACTCTATGTCCCCGTCGCATCACTGCACCTGATTGCCCGTTATACCGGTACTGACGATGAGCTGGCTCCCCTCCATCGCTTAGGCAGTGAACAGTGGACCAAAGCCCGTCGTAAAGCCGCTGAAAAAGCCCGGGACGCCGCCGCCGAACTGCTGGACATTTACGCCCGCCGGGAAGCCCGGAAGGGGTTTGCCTTTGACTCCCCGGACCAGCAATACCATGCCTTCAGCGCAGGCTTCCCGTTCGAGGAAACACCGGACCAGCAACAGGCCATCGAATCAGTAATCAAAGACATGACAGCCATCCAGCCCATGGACAGACTGGTCTGTGGTGATGTGGGCTTTGGTAAAACCGAGGTAGCGATGCGGGCTGCCTTTATGGCGGTTCAGAGCGGCAAACAGGTGGCGATTCTGGTACCCACCACACTGCTGGCGCAACAGCATTATGAAAGTTTCCGGGATCGTTTTGCCGACTGGCCGGTGGAAATCGATGTGGTCTCCCGGTTCCGTTCAGCCAAACAGGTGCAGGGACTGAAAGAAAAACTGCAGGAAGGCAAGATCGACATCATTATCGGTACCCATAAAATTCTGCAGGGCGACCTGCATTTCAAAAACCTCGGATTACTGATTATTGATGAAGAACACCGTTTTGGTGTACGCCACAAGGAAAAGCTGAAGTCACTGCGCTCCGAAGTGGATATCCTCACATTGACAGCGACGCCAATACCCAGAACCCTGAATATGGCGATGTCCGGTATACGTGACCTGTCGATTATTGCCACACCGCCCGCCAAACGTCTGTCAGTAAAAACCTTTGTGCGCCAGCACGATGACCAGCTGATAAAAGAAGCCGTTCTGCGTGAGCTGCTCCGTGGTGGCCAGGTCTACTGCCTGCACAACGAAGTCTCCAGCATTGAGAAAGCCGCTGAAGACCTGCAGGCGTTGATACCGGAAGCCCGTATCGGCATTGGTCACGGCCAGATGCGTGAGCGGGAGCTAGAACAGGTGATGTCGGATTTCTATCACAAACGTTTCAATATCCTGGTGTGTACCACCATTATTGAAACCGGTATTGATGTCCCCAGCGCTAACACCATTATCATCCATCGTGCCGATAAATTCGGACTGGCTCAGCTGCACCAGTTAAGAGGCCGGGTCGGTCGCTCCCATCACCAGGCGTATGCCTACCTGATGACACCATCACCCAAGTCCATGACCAGGGATGCCGTCAAACGGCTGGATGCCATTTCCGATGCTCAGGATCTGGGAGCCGGATTTATGCTGGCGTCTAACGATCTGGAAATTCGTGGTGCCGGTGAATTGCTGGGTGAAGACCAGAGCGGTCAGATTCAGAGCGTCGGCTTTACCCTGTATACCGAAATGCTGGAAAAAGCCGTTAACGCTATTCGCCTGGGTGAAACACCAAATCTCGATAAACCTCTGCAACAGGGAACCGAGGTGAATCTGCGCCTCCCTGCCCTGTTGCCGGAAGATTATATTCACGATGTTCACAACCGTCTGATTCTCTACAAACGCATTGCCGCTGCCGGTTCAGACAATGACCTGAAAGGTCTTCAGGTAGAATTGATTGACCGCTTTGGTCTCCTGCCGGAGCAGGCCAAAAACCTGTTCCGGCAGACCCGTATCCGTCTGACCGCTGAGAAACTGGGGATTATCAAGCTGGACGCTGGCGAAGACAATATTCGTATTGAGTTTGAAGACCAGCCCAAAATCGACCCACTGGCGATTATCCAGATGATTCAGGCTGATCCTCATCTCTACAAACTGGAAGGAAGCAGTGTCTTCAAGTACAGTGGCGCTATAAATGGAGCCATGGAACAACCTGAGCAGCGCTTCGCCACAGTTGAAAGCCTGCTGCAGAAGCTGACAGTATAATACCTGTCTGCAGTAACTCTCGGAAACCCCGTTAATGATACGAAAGTTCAAAATCATCCTGAAACCTTTACTGTTGCTGGCAGCACTGCCAGCCATCAGCCATGCCCGCGACGCCGAGCCACAGCGATGGTTCCAGGCGGACATGGTGGTCTTTGTCAACCAGAGCAGTATGAATGGTGCTGAGCAGTGGCCCAAAATCAGTCCTCATACTATTCCGGCTAATGCCATCAAACTGCGCAGCCCGGATGCACCCAACTCTGCACCGGGCATCAACGACCTGTTGAGCCTGCACAAACAGGATCGGGAAAACGCCTTTCCTGATCTGGAACGGGAAGCCTTTGTGTCCCTGCCAAGGGAGGCTCATGTATTGCTTAAGCAGGGAAATACAATTGATGCAGCCAGTGATTACAAGGTGATCAGCCGGATGGCGTGGATTATGCCACTGGAAGATGATTCCAGAAGTAAGCCCATCAAAATCCGGGCCTACAGCAACACCGGCAAACCCAGTCTGCTGGAGGGTTCAATCAGTATCAGCTCCAGCCGCTTTCTGCATGCGGATGTCAATCTGTGGTATAGCGAACTGAGCCGGGAAGCCCTGTCGGACCAGCTAATGAGTGTTACAAACGATGCAGACAGTGAAAATCCGCAGAGAATGGTGAATAGCAAAGCGAAACCCGATATTCGCCGTGACCTGCAACTGGTAATGGACCCATCAGGTACGCCCATGAAAATAACCCGTAATTTCCAGTTGCGGGAAAGCCGACGGATTCGAAATACACGACAAATTCAGTATCTTGACAGTCCGGTGCTGGGTGTACTGATCAAACTCACACCTTACGACGTTCCTGAGGTTCCTCTGCTGCCTGAAATCGAATCTTCCAGACAGCCTGAGCCGATACTCGGGCTGCTGCCGGGCCTGAACCTGGAAGGCTGACCGGACATATTACTCCATCTGCTGCCCGGAGTAATTCGGGTAGCGCCCTTCAGACTGTCTCTTTACCTGCCCCAACTCCTCTTCTGTCAATGCCTGATAGTCTCGGGGATAAGGCCAGCCATAGCCCCAGCGAAATGAAGTAGGAAGTACAGGAGTGCCGCCAATGCGAACCCCGAACTCCATAAGCCTGCCCACAGCTGGCTGCCCCAGGCTGGAGACACACGACTTCAGCTGTTTATCAGCCTCCATTCGTTCATCCTGTTTTCCCCCCTTCCAGTAGGCATAATCATGCGCAATACAGCAATCCAGCCACAGCGTTCTTAATTCAGGAAGGCCGTCAGGAAACCAGCTGCAGCCATCACTGGCGAATGGAGCAATGCTGTCTGCGGATGCCTGGTGAATGACCAGAAAACAATACAGAAGAACCGACCACCTTAGGCAATAATATTTATATTCCATCGTTGAACAGTTAAAAACTATTGGTGAAATTTAAGCAGGTTTTTATCATGCCAGAATATAGATGCACTGTGTGCAATAGACAGTTTACGCATGGAGGTGACTTCAATAAACACATGAAATCCCATTCCGGTGAAAAAACGGAGGTTTGCCCGACCTGTGGGAAGAAATTTGGCATTAAAGGTAACTTAACGAGGCACATGAAAACCCATGAGGGCCAAAGAACCTATGCCTGCTCATTCTGTGGAAAACTTTATAACCGACAAGATCATGTTACAAGACACATAAGGAACTACCATCAAAATCCGGCTACCACTGTTTCCGTTGAAGCCCATGAAGGAGAAGGCTCTGTCGGAACAATCACATCAACAACGCATACATTCAACACCTCCCAAACACTCACTACCGTCAGTCATGTCAGCTCAAACGTTGGAGAGGCTCAGGTGGTTACTCAGGCAAGCGATTCTGTAGTCACAACCACTGTAACGCAACGCGGGGAAAGCATCAGTCATTTCGAAAGCAGACAAGAGGCGGCCTCAGCACTTCTGCAGCTGGAGGGTTCGTTGAGAGATCAAGAGGCAGCCGAAGCACTGATGCAGCTGGGACGTACAGAGGGAGAACAAGACGCGGTCGAAGCACTGCTGCATCTGGGGGAGTGAGCAAACCGGGCCACACAGTGCTGGCAGAAGTATGAAGAGAGTCCACTTTATTTCTTATCTGTTTCATACCACCAGGAATGGATATCCATGCCATACAGGTCCTGAACCCCCGGATGCTTCAATTCACGACGATGGGCAATCCGGATTGACGCTATATACCACTTGGGTATTCCATAATGCCCCCACAACAATACCCGATCCAGGGCTCGAATAATGGTAACCAGTTCTTCCCGGGTTTGGGCCTGTTCCGTTTTATTGATCAGGCTATCAATTACCGGATCACAAATACCGCTTCGGTTACGACTGGTGACTTCGTCCCGGGGTTTCGCAGCCAAAACCATCCAGCATCTCCTTACCGGGTGACATAGCATGCCCGAAACCCCAGTTGATCAGGTCATAATCCAGTTTTTGTGTATGGTGGACAATCTGATGGGTATCCAGAGTCTGGATCGTTAACTGAACACCTGCCTGGTCGAGGGATTTCTTATAGCTATTCAGAGAAGGTCCCATCTGGGGAATCTGGTTCAGTATTTTTAACTCCATGGGCTGTCCGGTTTTTTGGTGTATCATTTTGCCCTGATCAAGCTCCCAGCCTTCTGCCTTTAACAGCTCGATGGCTTTGGCAATATTTTTCCGGTTATTACCGGAACCATCGGTTTTGGGAGGCTGGTATTCTTTTGTCAGCACCTCTGATGCCAACTGTCCGAAATAAGGCTTAAGCAGTTTAATTTCAGCCGATGACGGCAACCCTCTGGCGGCCATGTCAGTATTAACAAAATAACTGTCGTTCCGCGTGTATTCGCCAAACATCAAATGCTTATTGATCCATTCAAAATCAAAGAGCAGGATCAGTGCTTCCCGAACCTTGCGATTATCAAGGGGTGGCCTGCGGGTATTAAACATAAAAGCGTTCATGCCAATATTACTTTTAACCCTTATGCGCTCTTTGATAATGTCACCTTGCCTGACGGCAGGGATGTCATAAGCGGTGTGCCAGGTTCTTGCAACCATCTCTGTCAGAAAGTTGCTTGCTCCACTCTTAAGAGCGTCAAGTTCTGCGATGCTCAGGTTGATGTATTCAAAACGCAGCTGGTCAAAATTAAAGCGGCCATGGTTGACGGGCAGGTCTTTCCCCCAGTAATCAGGGTCCCGTGTATAAACAATCTCCCGACCAGGTTTAACCGTTTTCATGCGGTACGGGCCACTGCCAACAGGAATGTCCAGCGTTGTTTTGCTGAAGTCTTTATTGCCAGCAGACCAGTAATGCTCAGGCAACACAGGCAGACTGGCAAGAAGAAAAGGCAGCTTACGGTTTCCCGGGGCTTTGAATCGGAACAAAATGCGGTACGGAGACAGAATTTCTACCGATTCGACCCCGGTAAAATTCACTTTATAAATGAGATCGCCTTTACTGGTAAGGATGTTATAGCTGAAGGCAACATCCCGGGCCGTCACCGGCTTACCGTCATGAAATCGTGCGTTCTGACGCAGGTTAAAAATAACCCAGCTGCTATCTCTGGCACGCTCAACACTTTCTGCAATCAGACCGTATGCCGAATAAGGCTCATCAATGGAAAAGTGCATCAGCTTGTCGTATAGCAGAGACGACATGGCCGCATGATCTCCATTAATACTGTATGGATTCAGGTTATTAAAATTACCCTGTACCGATTCGCTGAACTCCCCGCCTTTAGGAGCATTCGGGTTGACATAATCAAAGTGCTTAAAATCTGCCGGATACTTTGGCGTCCCCGGCAGGGTAATGGCATGCTCTTTCAACGCTCCCACCGGCATCGCCCAGACCCAGACACTGTGGCATATCATCACGAGAAGCAAAAAGCACAGCCTGTTCGTCATTCTCTTAACCTTTCTGTTTATTGAGGTTAATAGTAGTCCTGAAAACAGAATGGTACTTCCCCGACAGGCTGTGAATTTGATATCGGGCTGAGATTTAGCATGGTCAGAAAGCTGTTTGAATGAATAGCGCCTGTTCATAGCCAGAACAGGCAGGTAATGGAGGTAAGCTACTAACTCTGTTTTTTTAATAGTTCGTAGAGCTGATCACATTTTTCTGCCAGTTCCCGGTCGACCGCAAGAACACCAGAGCCCTGATCCGACTCATGAGTCCCCCAGGCAATGGTCAGACTGCCCCACTCCAGCACCATACGTGGATGATGAATATAGGTTTCGGCAAGACCTGCCACGGCATTGAAAAATGCCAGTGATCTGGAATATTTTTTAAACGAAAAACGTTTTTCGAGATGCTCAACCCCGTCGTATACACAGACATTCCAGTCGCTCATGGTTATCTCCTGTAAAAAAGCCATCCCAGCCAGTGAGAATAGAGGCAGTGTAGAAAAATAACGATAACAACGTAAACTGGTATAGCTGAAATTGAGTCAGACAGCAATAGATCAAATAGCGTCGTCAGAAATCTCCCTCAGGGTGTTTACTGAAGATAATTTGGTTGAAATATTGCAAAAGAGATCGGCAGTGGCCATACAGTATGCTGCACCAAAGGCGCAATCAAAGCGATCAATACGCTGTGCTGCACAGCCCTATGCCTACAGAGCAAGAACGCCTGCTTGAAGGAAAAAGCCAGGACGGAAGCGTTTTAGTCTTCGCTGCCCTTGTCTTCTTTGTCTTTCAGCTCTGCCTGCAGCTGCTCAACTTCCTGCTTGCTGCTGTTCAGCTGCTGAGTCAGTTGCTTCTGCTTGGATTTCAGGGTGTTGTTCTCACCGGTCAGACCGCGATTCTGTTCCTGCAGACGTTTAACCTGCTTCTTCAGACGGTCAGGGTTGCTGGCACGCAGGTTTTTCAGTTCGTTTTCAGAACTCTTAACCAGTTTGTCGAGCTTCTCGGCTTTCTGCTCAGCAGCTTCAAGGCGGGACTTCAACTGAGTCACTTCCTTGTTGTGCTGTTCGGTGATTTCAATCAGAGCAGCAAGACGCTGTTGCTCGATAATGTCCATCTCTTCGGTATTAGCGAAATGGCCTCCCACGTTAAGGGTACCCATAGATATACTAGCCTCTGAAAAAGGTAATGATAGGATTAAACGAAGCAGCTTCCACCCGCATTGTGTAGCTATATATAGTGGTGCTACACATAGTGAAGCGACACATCGTAGAGCAACAATGAGATCGAAGTTTTGAGTTATGAACTGAATTGTTCTTCATTCAACGACTGGTAGAAGCAGACTGACGGTAGACGGGGTCGCATCGTAATACAGCATCCCCCTGAAGAAAAGGTAAATTTACATCATTAGCTGATGCATTGCCAATTTTTTTTGAGCCATGTCATCGAATACAGCTATAAGAAGAAAGTAATTGTATGTTTTATTATCAACAGGGGATCGATATACAATATATCCTGCCCTGTTTTTTCTATTTAAAGAGTGAGTCGCTGTTTATCAGCCATTTTGTAGTGTAAATCTTAGTATGGATATTTTTTTACATCGCTTGAACCCTGATAAGCCTGACTTTCCTCCTGTCAGCGAAGCGCTTGATCAGCCAAATGGTTTACTGGCATTTGGCGGAAAACTCGATACTGCCACCCTTCTCACTGCTTACCAGCAAGGTATTTTCCCCTGGTTTAACGCCGGAGAGCCCGTTCTCTGGTGGAGTCCGGACCCCAGGATGGTGATCAGCCCCGAAACCATCCACATTTCCCGTTCAATGAGAAAAGAGCTTCACAGGCATTCCTATAAGATTACTGTCGATCAGGACTTCGCCGGGGTGATGCATCAGTGCCGAATACTCAGGGAAAACGCAGAAGGCACCTGGATTACCGATGAGATGGAGAAAGCCTATAACCAGCTGCACGCGGAAGGTTATGCGCACTCCGTTGAAGTCTGGGAAGGCACCGAACTGGTTGGTGGCATCTATGGTCTGGCAATGGATCAGATGTTTTTCGGTGAATCTATGTTCAGTAAGAAAAGCAACACGTCGAAACTGGCCATTATTTACTTATGTCGCTTTCTGGCTGACCAGGGAATCAGGCTACTGGACTGTCAGGTCCCCAATCCTCATTTAGAGTCCCTTGGTGGGGTTTGTATGCCTAGACAGCTCTTTATGAAATATTTGAAAAAATATTGCCGTACCACTCATTCCGTTGCAAACTGGAATTAAGAGTGGCAATGGACGGCCAGACACAATGAGTGTTCTGAAAGATCTAAAATTCTACGCAACCCAGCCTCACACATGCAGCTACCTGCCGGAGCGACAGGCCATTACCCTGTTTATGGACCCGTCTACAGAGCTTGATTCGGGTCTCTACAGCCATCTTTCAGATATTGGCTTCAGACGCAGCGGCAGGCATATTTACCGCCCCCGCTGCAATGGCTGCAACGCCTGCATTCCGGCTCGGGTAGCGGTTAAGCAGTTCGCTCGTCGACGTACACAGAAAAAAAACTGGAATAAAAATCAGGACCTGGTGGTCACCGCCCATAAAGCGGTGAATGATGAAGAAACCTACCGGCTCTACCGGTCCTACATTAATACCCAGCATAAAGATGGCGATATGTACCCCGCAACTGAAGAACAGTTTGAGTCTTTTCTGGTTCAGTGTCCGGACTTCTGTACTTTTTATAAATTCCGACTTCAGGATGAACTGCTGGCCGTCGCCGTTACCGATCGTCTGAAACACGGGCTCTCGGCCATTTACACCTTTTATCACCCGGATTACCCGAGGCGTAGCCTTGGCCGTTACTGTATTCTCTGGCAAATCGAGCAGACCCGTAAGATGGGTTTTGACTATCTGCACCTGGGTTACTGGATCAAGGATTGTCAGAAGATGAATTACAAGATTCAGTATCGTCCACTGGAGATTTATCTCAACAATCGGTGGGTGACCCTGAAATAAGTGAATATCTGCAAATTGTTATCAGAATTGGCTTGATAACAGGCAGTTATCTTTGCTTTGGCGCTGGATTTAGGGCAGAATGCCAGCCAAATTTCTATTCCTCCAACATCGTTTGCCCTGAGGTCAATACTTAATGGCGAAAGAAGAAAGCCTTGAAATGGAAGGCGTGGTGATCGACACCCTGCCTAACACTATGTTCCGTGTAGAGCTGGAAAACGGTCACGTGGTTACCGCCCACATTTCTGGCAAGATGCGCAAGAACTACATCCGTATTCTGACTGGTGACAAGGTTAAAGTTGAACTGACACCTTACGACCTGACCAAGGGTCGCATCACCTACCGCTCCCGCTAAGTGCGAAGCGCGCCCCTGTAGACTGGCCTGAAAGATATTAAACGCTGGCAGGTTTGTCTGAAACAGGGGCAAACGCCCCTGCCAGATCATTTCCCATCGATAATCTCAAGCCCGGACGTCTTGCTTTTTGCTGCTTCAAACTTGAGGTGTAATTCGTCTTTCTTCACGGTCACTCGCACAAAACCACCGTTTTCAGACAGTTTTCCAAACAGAATCTGCTCAGCCATCGGTTTTTTCAGATGCTCCTGAATAGTTCTGCCCATTGGTCTGGCACCCATCTGGCGATCATAGCCTTTCTGAGCCAACCACTCTCTGGCCTTATCATCCACGTCCAGCTGCACTCTTTTCTCATCCAGCTGCGCCTGCAGCTCCGTGAGAAACTTATCAACCACAAATTTAATGGTGTCTTCGTTAAGTGCCTCAAAGGGAATAATTGAATCCAGACGATTGCGGAATTCCGGGGTGAAGGTCTTTTTGATCACGCTCATACCATCGGTAGTATGATCCTGCTCAGTGAAGCCAATAGAGCTTCGGGTCATGGTTTCCGCACCGGCATTGGTGGTCATGATCAGGATGACATTACGAAAATCAGCCTTACGACCATTGTTATCCGTCAGAGTACCGTGATCCATCACCTGTAACAGCAGGTTAAAGACATCAGGATGGCCTTTTTCAATCTCATCCAGCAGTAACACACAGTGAGGCGTCTTGTTAATGGCCTCGGTCAGCAAACCACCCTGGTCATAACCGACATAGCCCGGAGGCGCACCAATCAGCCGGGAAACAGTATGGGCTTCCATATATTCAGACATATCGAAGCGTACCAGCTCAATGCCAAGGGATTTCGCAAGTTGCCGACAAACCTCGGTTTTACCCACACCCGTCGGACCAGAGAACAGGAAGGAGCCAACCGGCTTCTCAGGTGCTTTCAAACCTGCCCGTGACAGTTTAATGGCTGTAGACAGCGACGTAATGGCACCATCCTGCCCGAACACCACCATCTTGAGGTTACGTTCCAGCTTGGACAGCAGCTCCTTATCAGAGGAAGAAACAGACTTGGGTGGTATGCGTGACATCTTGGCAACAATGGTTTCAACGTCCGTCACTTCAATCACTTCTTTTCTGTCTTCTTCAGACTGTAACTGCTGATAGGCACCGGCCTCATCAATCACATCAATGGCCTTGTCAGGCATGTGGCGGTCATTAATATAACGATCAGCCAGCTCGGCAGCCGCACGCAGCGAGTCATCTTCATACTTAATGGCATGATGTTCCTCAAAGCGCTGCTTCAAACCCCGGAGAATCTCAATGGTGTCTTCAACATTGGGCTCAATGATATCAACCTTCTGGAAGCGACGGGCCAGAGCCCGGTCTTTCTCGAAAATGCCCCGGAATTCCTGGAAAGTGGTTGAGCCGATGCAACGAAGTTCACCGGAAGTCAGCAAGGGTTTCAGCAGGTTGGAAGCGTCCATAACGCCTCCGGAGGCAGCACCGGCACCAATGATGGTATGGATCTCATCAATAAACAGAATGGCGTTATCAAGGCGCTTAAGTTCACTCAGTAATTTCTTGAAACGCTTCTCAAAATCACCCCGATATTTGGTACCAGCCAGAAGAGAACCCAGGTCCAGTGAATAGACAATCGCCTTTGACAGTACTTCGGGTACTTCACCATCAACGATCCGCTTGGCAAGACCTTCTGCAACCGCTGTTTTACCAACGCCTGCCTCACCAACTAGTAACGGGTTATTCTTGCGGCGACGGGTAAGAATCTGGCAGACGCGCTCGACCTCTTCAGCCCGCCCCACCAGGGGATCAATCTTGCCCTGACGAGCCAGATCATTCAGATTGGCAGCGTAGGTTTTTAACGGATCTTTGCCGGAAGACTCGGATTCACCTTCTTCCACCAGCTCGTTGCTGATTTCCTCCAGCTCCTGTCCGGGCATCTTGGCGATACCGTGGGCGATGTAATTAACGACATCAATTCTGGCCACATCCTGCTGTTTCAGGAAGAAAACCGCCTGACTTTCCTGCTCACTGAAGATAGCCACCAGAACATTTGCTCCGGTGACTTCCTTCTTGCCGGAACTCTGAACATGGAAAACAGCCCGCTGCAACACACGCTGGAATCCAAGGGTTGGCTGAGTTTCCCGCTCAGTATCCTCTGCAGCTATCAGGGGGGTGGTAGAATCGACAAACTCACTCAATTCCCGTTGCAGCCGCTCCAGGTCAACACCACAGGCAACGAGTACCCTGGAAGCGGATTCATTATCAAGAAGCGCCAGCAGCAGGTGTTCAACCGTCATAAATTCATGACGCTTGCTTCTGGCATCTCTGAAAGCACTGTTCAGTGTGAGTTCGAGGTCTTTATTGAGCATAAAAATTTACCCTGAGAACGCTAATCGGCTTTAACTGTTTTGCACAACAGGGGATGCTGGAATTCTCTGGAGTATTCATTCACCTGTGACGCTTTGGTTTCAGCCACATCTTTACTGAACGTGCCACAGATGGCTTTTCCCTGCGTATGAACTTTCAACATGACCTGTGTAGCCTGTTCGGCGGGCATGTTGAAAAAAACCTCCAGGACCTCAACTACAAAATCCATTGGTGTAAAATCGTCATTCAGGATGATTACCTGATACATTGAAGGCGGCTTCAGCTGTACTTTCTCAGGGAGCAAAGCGACATCATGATCACCTTCCAGCTCTCTGCCTTCCTTCTCTAAGCTTAGACGAAACTGCTCAAATTTACTCATAGATTGATGGACTGCTGTATGCTGCATAGCACTGATTTCCACGTGTATTACAGCGTATTTCATAAGACCCGGTATCATCCGGCACAGGCATTAAACGACAAATACATACTAAACCGGTATGTCAAAAGCACAACGCCACATTTCCATTCTAAATAAGTTGAGAAAAAGAACAATGGAGAGTTGGCAGGAATTCACGTATACGGATCGTAAAACACAGTAACCTGTTAAACAGTTCCAGACAGCATTACTGACAGGCAACACATGAAAAAAAGGCCGACACTATGAAGTATCGGCCTCTCAGGGGTTAACAGTAATCTGTTCTCAACTCAGTCTTACAAAGCACTTAGTGCGTTGTTAAACAGGGTTGATGGACGCATGGCTTTTGCCAGTCGTTCCGGGTCGGGGTGATAGTACCCCCCCATATCCATGGCAACACCCTGAACAGAGTTCAGCTCTTCAATAATGGCGGCTTCATTATCCTTCAGCACGGAGGCCAGTGCTTTAAAACGCTCTCTCAAGTCAGCGTCCTCTTCCTGCCCGGCCAGAGCTTCAGCCCAGTACATTGCCAGATAGAAGTGGCTGCCACGGTTATCCAGCTCGTTGACTTTTCTTGATGGCGACTTATTGGCTTCCAAAAACTGACCGTTAGCCTTATCCAGAGCTTCTGCCAGCACTTTTGCCCTGACATTACCGGTTTTACTGGCAAGGTCTTCCAGCGACACGGCCAGTGCCAGAAATTCACCCAGAGAGTCCCAGCGGAGATGGTTTTCTTTTACAAACTGCTGAACATGCTTGGGCGCAGAACCACCAGCACCGGTCTCATAGAGTCCGCCACCAGCCAGCAAAGGCACGATAGACAGCATCTTGGCACTGGTTCCCAGCTCCAGAATCGGGAACAGGTCAGTCAGATAGTCGCGCAGAACATTACCGGTAACAGAGATTGTATCCTTACCCGCCCTGATCCGTTCCAGACTGGTCTTAACCGCTTCAACCGGCGGCTGGATACGAATGTCCAGACCATCAGTGTCATGGTCTTTAAGGTAGGCGTTCACTTTGCCAATCAGGCTGGCGTCGTGGGCGCGCTGCTGATCCAGCCAGAAAATAGCCGTAGAGCCGGTGGCCCGGGCGCGGTTAACACCCAGCTTAACCCAGTCACGGACTGGCTCATCCCGGGTCTGGCACATTCTCCAGATATCACCCTTCTCTACGTTATGCTCCATTAATACCTTGCCAGCAGCATCCACCACACTGACAACACCCGTTACCGGAATCTTGAAGGTCTTATCATGGGAGCCGTACTCTTCCGCTTTCTGCGCCATCAGGCCGACATTGGAGACATTACCCATGGTGGTGACATCAAAGGCACCATGATCCTTACAGAACTGGATAACCTCCTGATAAACGCCTGCATAGCAGCGATCAGGAATCATCGCCCTGGTGTCATGAAGTTTGCCGTCAGGCCCCCACATTTTACCGGAGGAGCGGATCGCCGCGGGCATGGACGCATCGATAATAATATCGCTGGGAACATGCAGATTAGTGATACCGCGATCTGAGTCCACCATAGCCAGCGATGGTCGGCTGTCATAGACCTTCAGCAGGTCAGCTTCCACTTCGGCTTTCTGCTCAGCAGGCAAACCTTCTATTTTCGCGTACACATCGCCGATACCATTGCTGGCATCAACGCCAAGTTCTTCAAACAGTGCAGCATGTTTGGTGAACACATCTTTATAGTACGCCTCAACCGCCAGACCAAACATAATCGGGTCAGACACTTTCATCATGGTGGCCTTGAGGTGCAGAGACAGCAGCACATCCTGCTGACGGGCTTCTTCTATCTGGGCTTCATAAAACGCTGAAAGCGCAGAACTGCTCATCACAGCCGAATCAATCACTTCACCAGCCTGTAAAGAAAGGCTGTCTTTTAAGACAGTTATCTCACCTTGTTCATCCGTCAGCTGAATAGACACATCACCGGCATCCGCCATAACAACAGACTGTTCACTGCTATAGAAGTCCCCGTCCGTCATGTGCGCAACACAGGATTTAGATTCAGAACTCCACTCCCCCATGGAATGAGGATTCTTTCTGGCATATTCCTTAACAGGGCCAGCCACACGACGATCCGAATTGCCTTCACGCAGAACCGGGTTAACGGCACTGCCCAGCACTTTGGCATAACGGGCTTTTATTGCTTCTTCAGCAGGATTCTGAGGCTCCTCGGGATAATCCGGCACATCGTAACCATGCGCCTGCAATTCCCTGATGGCGGCATTCAGCTGAGGAATCGAAGCACTGATATTGGGCAGTTTGATAATATTGGCTTCCGGCGTTTTAGCCAGTTCGCCCAGTTCTGCCAGGGCATCACCCATCTTCTGGTCATCGGTCAGATGATCAGGAAAGTTGGCAATAATTCGTCCGGCCAGAGAAATGTCGCGGGTTTCAACAGTGACATCAGCAACAGAGGCAAAGGCCTGAACAATAGGAAGGAGTGAATATGTGGCAAGGGCTGGAGCTTCATCGGTTTCGGTATAAATAATCTTGGCTGTTGTCATAGTTTATTCCTGACTCCAAACGGCACTAAAGTCATATCCTCAGGCTGTCAACCCGTGAACCTGACCGGTAATAGAGCAGATCATCATTTGGCGTTATTATTACTTATGGTCACTGGGCGACCAGTGAAAAACCATTCCCCGTATAAAGGTGCTACTAAGATATACCAACATGAGCAGGGAATAAATGCGATAACACTGTATTTTTACTGAATTTTATAAGTATCATCGCAGCTTTTGCAGGATTCGGGTGGATATAGAAGTCATTCCCGACCGCAGGTAGAATAGCCGCCAGTTATTTTTTTACCATGGAAATGGCTTCATCCTCCCAGAGAGAATAAAACCACTTCCTATGCTCATAGCTAACAAGCTACAAGGTCCTATGAAACAACCTTCCGATACCAGAGTCATTGTCGGCATGTCCGGCGGTGTAGATTCTTCTGTCTCAGCGCTTCTGCTCAAACAGCAGGGCTACCAGGTAGAAGGTCTGTTTATGAAAAACTGGGAAGAAGATGACGGTACGGAATACTGTACCGCCATGGAAGACCTGGCAGATGCACAGGCAGTTTGCGACAAACTGGGCATCAAGCTGCACAAAGCCAACTTTGCGGCTGAGTACTGGGATAACGTGTTCGAACACTTCCTTAACGAGTACCGCAATGGCCGCACCCCTAACCCGGACATTCTGTGCAACAAGGAAATCAAGTTCAAAGCGTTCCTGGATTACGCCCGGCACCTGGACGCCGATTTCATCGCCATGGGACATTACGCCCGGGGCGGTAACGTCGATGGTCAGGCGGTTCTGAAAAAAGGTCTCGACAGCAACAAAGACCAGAGTTACTTCCTGCACCAGGTTGGCTCGGAACAACTGGCCCGCACTCTGTTCCCTGTGGGTGAACTGGAAAAGCCGGAAGTCCGTCGTCTGGCCGAAGAACACGACCTGATCACCCACAACAAAAAAGACAGCACCGGCATCTGCTTTATTGGCGAGCGTCGCTTCCGGGACTTCCTGAAGCAGTACCTGCCCGCTCAACCGGGCGATATTATCACCGAAGCGGGTGATACCATTGGCAAGCATTCCGGACTGATGTACCACACCATTGGTCAGCGTCAGGGACTGGGCATTGGCGGCCTGAAAGGTGCTTCCGAATCACCATGGTATGTGGTTGAAAAAGACCTCAACAGCAATGTACTGATTGTCGGTCAGGGCAATGACAACCCTCTGCTGTTTTCTGAAGCTCTGACCGCCAGCGATATATTCTGGATTGCCGGACAGGCACCTGAACTGCCTTCCAGGCTGACTGCCAAGGTGCGTTACCGCCAGCAGGATCAGGCCTGCACACTGTCTGAAATGGACGATGGCCGCTATCTGGTGGTGTTTGATGAGGCACAAAGAGCAGTCACACCGGGTCAGTCCGTGGTATTCTACAGCGGTGATATCTGTCTGGGTGGTGGCGTTATTGACGGACGTCACAAGACAGTAGCAGACGCCAAAGCCGCATAAGGTCATGGGTCTGCAGCCACCCGAACTGAAATCATCCACCCTGCAGACCCGCTGAACGGAACAGAGAATTACTGGTGCAATACACAGCAAAGGAACAGGCCGCAGCACTGGCCGGCATTTTTCAAGCAGCCGCGTTAGTAGAACGCCTGGCACGGACAGGTCAGCTGACGGATGAGGATATGGCTCCCTCTATCCACAGCGTATTCGTGACCAACCCGGATTCAGTAGAAGACATCTATCAGGGCTATGGCTCACTGGCACTGGGACGACAGACCCTTAAAAACGTGCTGGAGCGTCAAAGTGATGCGATTCAGGGGGATACCGTTCGCTATGCCCTCACCCTGATCCACCTTGAGCGTAAACTCAGTCGCAATGGCAACATGCTGCAGGAAATCAGTCAGCGCCTCACCCGTGCCGGGGAACAAGTCTCCCATTTCGGACTGCTGCACGAAAATGTGATTGCCGGTCTTGCGGGCATCTATCTGGATACCATCAGCACGTTCAGAACCCGTGTACAGGTTTCTGGTGACCTGCGCCACCTCCAAATCAAAAGCAATGCCGAAAAAATCAGGGCACTGCTTCTGGCGGGTATCCGTTCCGCTATCCTGTGGCGACAGACCGGCGGCAGCCGCTGGCATCTGCTGCTGAACCGCAAAAAATTGCTGGACGGTCTGAAGCAACTCTGACCATCGACTACTTTTTAGCCTTTTTCATACATCTTTTTTCATGCATCACACCTGAAAGACCGATGTTTTTTCGGTATGATGCGCCCTTTCTGCGATCATAAGGCGTTTAAACATGGAGCTGACTGCACTGACTGCCGTATCCCCTATCGACGGTCGTTATGGGTCTAAAACCGAAAGTCTCAGAACCATTTTCAGTGAGTATGGCCTGATCCGCTTCCGCGTTACTGTTGAAGTAAAGTGGCTGCAGGCTCTGGCTGCTCACCCACAAATCACCGAAGTTCCGGCTCTCTCTGAAGAAGCCGATGTTGCACTGAACCAACTGATCGATGGTTTTTCCCTGGCTGATGCCGAGCGTGTCAAAGACATCGAACGCACCACCAACCACGATGTGAAAGCCGTTGAGTACCTGATCAAGGAAAAGGTACAGGACAACTCTGAACTGGCTGCCATCAGCGAATTTGTTCACTTCGCCTGCACCTCTGAAGATATCAACAACCTGTCCCACGGCCTGATGCTGAAGACGGGTATGGAAGAAGCCGTTCTGCCAGTCATGGAAGAACTGGTAGCTGATATTGAAAAACTGGCACGTGATCACGCCAGCCAGCCGATGCTGTCCCGTACCCATGGCCAGACTGCGTCTCCGACGACACTGGGCAAAGAGATGGCCAATGTCGCTTATCGTCTGCGCCGTCAGATCCAGCAGATGAAGGCGATCTCTCCGCTGGGCAAAATCAATGGCGCTGTCGGCAACTATAATGCTCACCTGTCTGCCTACCCTGAGGTGAACTGGCAGGAACATGCTGAACAGTTTGTCACCAGCCTGGGACTGACCTTTAACCCATACACCACCCAGATTGAACCGCACGATTACATCGCCGAACTGTACGATGCCATCTGCCGTTTCAATACCATCCTGATCGATTTCGATCGTGATGTCTGGGGCTATATCTCTCTGGGTTACTTCAAGCAGAAGACCATTGCCGGTGAAGTGGGCTCCTCCACCATGCCGCACAAGGTCAACCCGATTGACTTCGAAAACTCTGAAGGTAACCTGGGTATCGCCAATGCCGTGATGCAGCACCTGGCCGCCAAACTGCCTGTGTCCCGCTGGCAGCGCGACCTGACCGACTCTACTGTTCTGCGTAACCTGGGTTCCGGTCTGGGCTACAGTCTGATTGCCTATGCTTCCAGCCTGAAAGGCATCAGCAAACTGCAGGTAAATGCCGAGATGCTGAATGCGGATCTGGATAATTCCTGGGAAGTACTGGCAGAGCCTATTCAGACGGTTATGCGTCGCTACGGCATTGAACAGCCTTACGAGAAACTGAAAGCACTGACCCGTGGTCAGGACGGTATCACCAAAGCAACTCTGGCCACCTTTATCGATGGACTGGAGCTGCCAGCACCGGTTAAGGAAGAGCTGAAAGCCATGACACCAGCCACCTATATTGGTAACGCTGTGGATCAGGCCAGGGCTATCTGAAAGCAATCTGTGCTTTTGAAGAGCTGCTTTTAAAGAGCTGAATAGCAAGAAGGCTGCCTGAATCAACAGACAGCCTTCTTCATACAGAGACAACAGACTATGAAGCAAACAGACGTCTATCAATCTTTATTATCATTCGGCGCTTCTTTCTGCTCAGTCTGAATAAGGTAGTAACTTTCCATTACCCTCTGCAGACACTCATCGGCTACTTTGTACAGCGAATGATCTTTGTTAAGGTTTGTTAGCCAGTTCATTGTTTTTCTATACCTTCCGGTGGAACCTTACTTACTGCCTTCTGATTCAGGCTGATTATCTGGTTTTATATCAACAGCTTACACAGTCATCTTAAACAGATGTACAACTCAAAGCACCAAAGAACACCGACTGAACGCAAACACATGCTACCACTTGTTAACATTTGCGATCAATTATTCATTAAAACTAATCCGGTATTACCATTCAGATTGCAACCCCTTCCTGCCATCAGGGTCTATCTTTGACTGATCTGACTGAAAAGGTTGTCTCATGTCCTCTACACCAACAGCCCTGCCCGACCCGACGACACTCAGGGAGGTGTACCAGCAGCAACAGGCCTATACCCGGATTACGCCGTTACTGGTTGCAGAGTCACTGTCAAAACTGATTCATGGCGACGTACTGGTTAAAGCAGAGTCACTGCAAAAAACCGGGGCCTTCAAATTCAGGGGAGCTATCTATCGCCTGTTGCTATTAACACCGGAACAGAAGCAGCAGGGCGTCACGGCTTACTCATCCGGGAATTTCGCCAGAGGCCTTGCCGCTGCAGGCCAGATTCTCGGTGTAAAAGTGACACTGGTCATGCCTGCGGATGCGCCGGAAAATAAAATCATCAGCGCAAGAAAACTCGGAGCCAATGTCGTACTCTGCAAACAGATGGAACCTTCCAGGGAAGAAGCAGCCCAGAAGCTTTCTGAAGACATTGCCACCCGGAATGGTTCAATACTGCTGCACCCTTTTGACGACCCGGAAATCATCAAGGGACAGAGCGCTGTTGGTGTCGAATTGATGCAGCAGCTACAGCAACAGCAGATTAGCTGCCAGAGCCTGTTGTGTCCTGTAGGTGGTGGTAGCCTGGTGGCAGGGTGCAGCCTGCTGTTTGACCCGTTTCATACCAGTACACGGGTGTTTGCCGTAGAGCCGGAGGGTTATGCCGGCATGAACCAGTCATTACTGGTTAATCATCTCAGCAGGGCGCCGGGGAAAAACCTGAGCCATTGTGACGCCCTGTTATCCAGAAGTCCCGGTAAAGCGAATTTTGAAGTGGTACGCCAGACCAGCGTTAAGGGCTTACAGGTATCAGAACACTTTGTCGTAGAAGCCGTGCAAATGGCTTTTGAAGAACTGAAACTGGTACTGGAACCAAGTGGTGCCATAGCACTGGGAGCTTTGATGCAATATCCGGCTCAGTTCAGGGGACAGACCGTCGTGGCGATAGCCACCGGCGGTAATGTTGATAAAGCCCTGTTCATGGAGCTACTGGACAAATAAAGAGCAGTCTACAGCCAGCGATGAAGGCAATTAAGAAGCTCAGGAACTTCTACAGGCTTGGAAAGGTAGTCGTCGGCACCCGCCAGGCGGCAGCGTTTTTCGTCTTCTGCTGAAGAACTGGCGGTCAGCATAATAACCGGAAGCATTCGATACTCGACCTGGCTTCTTAACTGCTCCAGCATGGCAAAGCCGTCCATTGTCGGCATCATTAAATCCAGTACCACAAGATCGATATGCCGCTCGGTCTCCATTAATTCCAGAGCCTGCCTGCCATTTTCAGACAGCAACACCTTCAGGCCATGTTTCTGAAGCAGCTGGGACAGGGCAAAACTGTTCCGCAGATCATCATCAACAAGGAGTACCGTTTGTTCGTCAAAATTAAAGGCTTCATCACTGTCTGGCTCGACAGTGTTAAGAAAGAAATCATTATCCTTGCTGGACGGGTTATGGTCTGCAGTATCGGGCAACAGGGAACCGGGGGGAAGCGAGAGTGTAAAAGTGGCACCCTGATCCTCTTCACTGACCAGTGTCAGTCTGGCATCCATCAGATCTGACAGTTTCCTGCAGATGGCCAACCCAAGTCCGGTGCCACCATATTGCCGGCTGGTCGTTCCATCGGCCTGTTTGAACATCTGAAAGATGGTCTGCTGTTTATCTGCGGGAATACCAATGCCCGAGTCAGACACGGCAAAACTCAGGCATTCCGACGTGTAATCCGTATCCGGATTCCAGACATCCCTGAAAATTCGAAGAGCCACACGCCCCTTTTCCGGCGTAAATTTACAGGCATTCGACAGCAGGTTTTTGAGTATCTGTTTTAACCGCTTCCGGTCTGTATTAATCCATTCACCCAGATCAGTGTCTACATCAATGGTAAAGGCCAGTGATTTTTCATCAGCCAGGGGTCTGAACTGCTCTTCAAGCGTCTGGCATAACTCATGGATCGAAACATCTTCCATGTGGATGCTCAGCTCGCCAGCCTGGACCCTGGACATATCCAGTATGTCTTCAATAATCTCCAGTAACTCATTGGCATTGTTATAAATAATCGACAGGGAATGAAGCTCGTCTGCACTGAGGTTGCCTTCTGAGTTATCCAGAATCAGTCTGGCAAGAATGATGGTACTGTTTAACGGGGTACGCAGTTCATGAGAAACATTGGCAAGAAACTCTGACTTGTAACGGCTGATTTTTTCCAGCTCTATGGCTTTCTCTTCCAGGGCCTGATTAGTCGACTGCAACATGCGTCGTTGATTTTTGAGTTTGTCCCGATGCTCTTCAAGGCTGAAGTTTTGCTTTTCCAGCTCCCGGGTTCGCTGTTTTACCGCTTCTTCCAGGCTGGCAGCCAGTTTCGTCAACTCCTGGTTTCTGAAAAATATCTCCCTGGTTTTTTCTTCCGCTATACGTTCAGCCGCCTTACGGGCAGACTTTTCACGTTGATAACGTTTTTTCCAGGCTTCAGCATCCATGACTTTAGATCGCTCCTCTGGAGTGAACCGTGAAGAGAATCAGGATTTTCTTTCCATCAAGAAACGAGCTTCAGTACCGGGACCGACGCCGGGAAGGTCCTGCCGGTCGATCGTCAGGTTCTCATTGAAATGAGCAGCACAGCCCTTAATCAAACCTTCAGCAACCGAGGCAAAGGGACGGTGAGAGCGATAGTGAAGCTCCATTCTGTCATCCGTTTCACGAGTGCATGTCAACTTTGGCGGGTTTGCATCGGGATACAGTTTCTGAACTTCGATATGTATGTAATCTTCAACTTTCTCAATAAAGTCGAATCCAGAGCTTACGCCGTGAAAGAAATCAGCGTGAATCGTGGCAAAACGCCCAAACAGGTATTCGCCAAACGCCAGGGCCAGGTCGCCAAATTCCAGTCCGCTCTTTTCACTGAGAAGCGTTACCAGGTTCAGGACTTCTTCATGAGAATAAGTACCAAGAGAAGTGTATTCACCATTAGACTCAAGGTTGGCCGCTGAAAGGATCTCTTCTGCAACCTCGACCGAGAACTTATCTTCAACCATTTCCATGAATTCGGTAAAAATAACGCCTTTCATCGCTGTATGACCTGCAGGTAGGAACTTACCTAAATTAGCGGCACGCATGGTGGGATTTATAGGTGTTTTGGTTCAGGTGCTATCCTCTGCCCTGTTAAGAATCACAAAATGGCGGTATCCGTGAACAGTCTTGTCACTATTCTCTCGTTATTGTTTACCTTTTCTGTAAACGCTTCAGACCCGGGGGAAAAAGAAGAAAATCATGCGCCCAGTGGTCAGTTTGACTTCAATGTCTATGCGGTGACATGGCAGCCCACCTGGTGCTTAAAAAACGGAAAAGACCGTTGTGCAAACCGGTTTTATGTTCATGGTGTATGGCCTTACTTTAACCTTCCGGAAGAAGTGACGCACAACGCCATGCACAGCAAGTTGATCAACTATCACCCTTCATACTGTTACAACTCCCCGGGATGTAAAAGCAGTCAGGATTGTGAGATTGATGACCAGCAGGTTCTCACAGTTATGGACCATCCCTCAATAAAGGACTTATATCCACAGAGCATCCCTCTCTTTAAACACGAATGGCACAAGCACGGAACCTGTTCCGGACTGAAGCCGGAGAACTATTTTCTGCAGGCAGACGCCTACAGAAAAATGGTTTTTCCTAATCTGGAACCTTTGTACAGGCTTATTGATCAACATTCAGCCCCGTTTCAGGTCAGTACCTCTTATATAGAGTCCCTGCTACCGAACAATACGGGTCTAAGATGCACCTTGGTTAATGGTCAGGCCATGCTCTTTGAAATTTTCTTCTTCATCGACAGATTGGGAAACCCACATACAACTCAAACACAAATAGGAATGGATTGTACCGGTCAGGTCGTTATACCTGTCACTCACTAAAACTGACTGATTCTTATTAAGCCACTTTAATCGAATTTACTGCTATTTTTGACACACAAAATATTTTTCTGTTACGGAGACCTGTGGATGATGCAATGGTCACAGGGCTCTCAGCAAGCACAAAACCCAGAATCTATGGACTATAAAAAGCGGTTTGTCAGCTGCCGTCATGTTTTATTATCAATCTGTTTGATGCTGACTGCTCACGAGGCAAACGGAGGCTTATCTGATTATCTGTTTGTATTCACAAAAGGCAACAGGTTATTTAACGCTATTTCTGTGAATTACGCAGGAATCACTCGTAGAACTTTCACTCTTGGTGGGGAAGAAAGCTTTATTATTGCGGAAGAAATTCGTCTTAACGGGCTAACAGGACGGCTGCGTGTCACTGCAACCGATTACGCTACCCATTTTATTTTTCTGACCCCTGCCGGGCGAGCTGCAATCGCTGCAAACCCGGATGCTATTTCACAGGCTGAGGCTCTATCTTTTATCCCCTCCCAGGATTATTACCCATTATTTGGTACTGTTGGAACACTGCTATCTAACATCAGTACTACAAGATCGGAGTCTTACGACCAGCTCAAAGCGCAGTTACCCGGTGCTATTTATATCAATCCATCTATTTCAATGTCTACAGCCGGGGCTGGTGAACATGACTTCACCCCGACAAATGATGTGTTAGTTCTAACCTTCAATAATACAGATAAAACCAGTGAGCCAGACCCTATTAATAGTCCAGTCGTAGTGGGAAGAGTACTTGCGAGCGGCTCTTACAGGTTAACGGTAAGAATTGGTCAGCTGGTTGAGCCATTTATCTTCCGTGTACCCCCGCAATTGATCCTTAACCCTGTCGCAAGTTTCTATGTTCCATCTCCTACGCTGGCAGTCCCAGCCCCTAAGCCCCGATGGATTCCCCCTGTTAAAGACGCCCAGCGAGAGCAGTCTGAAGAAGCCAGTCAGGATAATGAAAGAACGGATGTAGATATTGCCATGGCCGTCTATTTCTACCCGGGGCAGAGTCGTCATGCCGGCTCTGGAACCCATCCGGTAAATCAAGCCAACACTGATATTATACTTGTTCAGCGCAGCGGTCCTGCTGAACCCATAAACCTTAACAGCCCCAGTGAAGAGAACGGAGCATCACAGGAAATAACGACCATCGAGTTCTCAGTTTTTTCAATGCACTCTGCCGTTCTGGCTGCTATGAAAAAGAGAAGAGAGAATCAAAGCTCAGCACCTGAAGTAAAGCTCAGCCTTCAGGCTGCCAGAAGAAAAATGAAAGATACTGTAGCCCACCTGAAAGGTTATCAGGCAGAACTGGCTGATTTTTCTGATGAAACCAAAGACGTTTCACTGATGAATACCAAAGACCTTGAACAGTTAGTCAATTACACCCGGCTTTTAATCCACCTGCATTCGGATTATATAGCCAGCGGCAAAATGACCCATAGGAAACTGATCAACACTGTCGACGAAGCTCTGCTTTACTCGCGCATTATCACCGTCTGGTTTCTTCACCGTCTGAAAAGCGAATCACTCGTTACCAGCGGCGGTTTGGAAAGCATCGACGTTCTGCCAGCCCAGCTTCTGGCGGAACTCTGTGATGGGCTGCAACCCACCAAGCCAAAACTGAAAACTCTTAAATACAACGAAGAGCAAATTCAAGCCTTACTGGATCAGGCTTGCACACTTGTTCTGAAAATGGTCGTGAATCTTGCTAACACCTACAAAAACAAACAACCGGCATTTACCCTGGCAGTCGCGAACGCCTGGCAAGACCTGCGCAGGGTTGTCTCGTTTCTTGCTGAGCACAGTCTATTCGACCTGGGCATGGTGCCGCTCAGTGCCTGGTCAGCAAAGTATGAGCTATCAATTATTGCAACTGAAATGGGAGACATTGACACACTACTGCTGCTTATGCAGTTGACTGAAGAACAGCTATCCGATGCAGGGCCTGAACATTTTATAGAAATTCAGCTTCTGTTTGACGGAACCCTGCGTATTCTGGTGAATATACTTCAGCAAATGGAACTGCCATCGGCAAATTTCACCTCTTTTATTAAAAGTGCAAAATTACTGAAACTGGATACCGCCCCGCTAGAAAATGCTATTGAAAAGCGGAAGCAGGACAACGCACGCTTCCTGGCCAAACAATCTGAAAAAATAAAGCAGAATGGCGACATCTGGACCGAAGAAGAAAAGCGGAAGTCAGACAGGCTTCGCCAGAAAATGCAGGACAATCAGAAAAAAGCCCAAAGGCTGAGGAAAAAAAGACATCAGGCCGCGAAACAGCATGGCAAAAAACCTGAACCTCAGAGTCCGGCCTTATCCACTGCGACCACCAATGATCCATCCTCTGAAATAAACACCACTGAACAGGACAGCAGACAGTCTTTGTATGAACAGGGAAGGCAGGCATTTACCGAAGAACGCTATAAAGATGCACTGCGAGATTACATGGAAGTACTCTCCATGACATCAGACCCGCTGCAGAGAGCGCGTATCATGTCTTCTATTGCTGACTGTTATTTCTTTTGGGGGAATTCCGCCAGCAGACTTCGGGGGCTGCTCGCAAAAGCTTACGATTATTATGAGGATGCAGAATGGGCCGTTCTGTCCGGAAACTACCCAAAACTCGATAAGGACGATTTTTTCAAACTGGTTCGCACAATAATAGCGACCATTAACGATGACCTGATCGAATCAGTCAGACAAGCCTACCGATGGCATGTGGAAGCCATTGATGAACTGCATGGTATCAAGGAGGAAAAAAAGGTTAACTACGATGCCGGCGAGGTCGAAGAACTCCTGAACCTTCTGATCCTTGAAGCTGAGGATCAGGACAACCTGGCCAGCAGCATAAAGGACGGGGTAATAACCTTGAATAAAGCCTCGGATCTCAGGCGACAAGCCATTAACAATAAGAAACCTGAACAGAGGCAGTCCCAAAGGGAAGAAGAAAAAAAGGTATTGAAACAACTCAGTCATCTTCAGGAAAAGGTAACGAGTCAAGCTGTGCGAAGAAAGGGAAAAGGACAAGCAGCGCAGAAACAAAAACCCGTTAAGGCAGAACCATCCTCATCTATTGAAACGGAACTGCAAAAATTGGAAACGGGTGAAGCCTCCTACCAGCTGCAACTCAGCGAAGTATTAGAAGGGTTCAGAGAGGGCGCAAAAAGAGCCATGGAGATTAAACGCTACTGGAAGAAAAAGACTCAACGCAATGAACTATCAGCGTCAGGGGTATCCGCTTCCGGAGCATCACAGGCTTCCCCCCCCTCCGGAATAATACCAATCAAACTTTCAAACCCCGTTATGAGCAAGCCATTTGAGTCCAATAGGGAATACCCTGAAGGGCATAAAGGCGGGGTGAGGAGTCATAGCTGTAGCTATGGTGACGATCCCCAACGCAGAATATTGGACTCAAATGGCTGCGCAATAGGGGATTTTGAAAGTGCGATTGGTATAAGCCATGATCTTAGCCAGAATCAACTGAACGAACTTCTGTACGCAAGTGGAGTCAGGGGATATGAAGTGGTTAATGTCCCCTATAACCACTGGTGTATGTTTGAGGCTATTGAGCGCTGGCTCAACCTTCTTTCCGAACGTGATAATTCGGTTAATAATCCGGGTGAAGGCTTTGAGTTATTCTACAGACTTGCTCACCGCGCAAAAATGATGGCGAATTATGATCCGGATGATGAGGAGTTAAATCAAATCGCAGCCACCTTCCTTGTAGACGGACCAGGTCAGCAAGCCTGGGGAACCACCGAAATCCTGCACCGACTTATTGCCCCTGTGCTGAATTTGAGCACACTGGTTCTGGCGGTAGACTTCTCAGAAGAGTCCCCTGTTCTTACAGGAACACTCTATTCCGATAATGTTATTTCTCAGGTAGCACCTGAGGTTATTGGTTCAACGATCAACTGGAATAATACGATCACTCTCCTTCACATCAACAACCACTGGCAGGCGGTACTGCCGGTCGCCGGGTTTGTGGAGCCAGCCCCTACCGGCGGCAACGCTACCGATACGACAGAAAGTGAGCAGTTGCCACCCATTGATGAGGGGCAAGGAGTACATCGTCTCGAAATATTGACCCCGGAAACTCCCCTTAGCCTGGGTCAATAACAACTCCTCCTCAACAACAAGACTACCTGAAAGGGCTTTAATTGACCGACTGTTCAGCCAGATACAACCAGGTTTCAACCACCGAGTCAGGATTCAGCGAGACTGTTTCAATGCCCTGCTCCATCAACCAGCGAGCCAGGTCCGGATGATCGCTGGGTCCCTGGCCACAGATACCAATGTATTTGCCCTGTGCCAGACAGGCTTTGATCGCCATCGACAATAACTGTTTAACCGCCCCGTTTCGCTCATCAAACAAATGGGCGATTAATCCGGAGTCCCGGTCAAGGCCCAGGGTCAGCTGGGTCATATCGTTGGAACCAATTGAGAAACCATCAAAGTACTGTAGGAACTCATTCGCCATCAAAGCGTTAGATGGCAACTCACACATCATGATCACACGCAACCCGTTTTCACCGCGTTTCAGACCATAACCCTCCATCAGTTCTACCACCTGTCTCGCCTCATCCGGTGTGCGAACAAAGGGAACCATCAGTTCTACATTCTCAAGACCCAGTTCTTCCCGAACCCGTTTCATGGCGATACATTCCAGCTCAAAACAGTCCCTGAAGGATTCAGAGATATAGCGGGAAGCACCACGGAAACCCAGCATCGGATTTTCTTCATCCGGTTCATAAAGCGAGCCACCAATCAGGTTGGCGTATTCATTGGATTTAAAATCAGACAGTCGCACAATCACTTTTTCCGGCGCAAAGGCTGCCGCAATGGTGGCAACGCCTTCCACCAGCTTGTCGATATAAAAGGACACAGGATCGCTGTAGCCGGAAATACGCTCAGAGACAATCCGTCTGACATTCTCTGGCAATGCATTGAAATTCAGCAGGGCTTTTGGGTGAACCCCGATCATTTTATTAATAATAAATTCCAGCCGCGCCAACCCTACACCACTGTTTGGCAGACGGGAAAAACTGAAGGCCCGGTCTGGATTCCCCACATTCATCATCAGCTTGAAGGGCAGCTCAGGCATCTTCTTAAGATCGCGGACATTGTGTTCAAAATTCAGCAGCCCCGGATAAATAAACCCGGTGTCCCCCTCGGCACAGGACACAGTAATATTCCTGCCTTCCTGAATCACCCGGGTAGCGTCGCCACAGCCCACAACTGCGGGAATACCCAGTTCTCTGGCGATGATGGCTGCATGGCAGGTACGCCCACCACGGTTAGTGACAATGGCTGAAGCTCGTTTCATCACCGGCTCCCAGTCCGGATCGGTCATATCCGTGACTAACACATCGCCTTCCTGCAGCTGGTCCATATCGTTCAGGTCAGTAATCATGCGAGCCTGACCCTGCCCAATGCGTTGTCCGATACTGCGGCCTTCCACCAGCGGTTCGGCCTGTTCAAGCAGACGGTAGCTCTCCAGGCGGTTACCATTTCGGCTCTGTACGGTTTCCGGACGTGCCTGAACGATATACAGCAAACCATCATCACCATCCTTTGCCCACTCAATATCCATCGGACAGCCATAATGCTGCTCAATCGTCATTGCCTGCCGGGCCAGTTCCAGAACATCGTCGTCAGTAATGGAAAAGCGACCACGGTCATCCAGGTCAACATCGACGGTATTAACCGAGGCACCCGCCGAACCGGTCCGACCATAAATCATCTTGATCGCCTTGCTGCCAAGGTTGCGACGAAGAACCGCGGGGCGATTCTGTCTCAGGGCTTCCTTATAGACATAAAACTCATCCGGATTCACAGCACCCTGAACAACAGTTTCACCCAGACCGAAGGACGCGGTTATAAAAACAGCGCCTTCAAAACCAGACTCCGTATCCAGAGTAAACATAACGCCGGAGGCACCCGTCTCACTGCGAACCATACGTTGAATACCAGCGGACAAAGCCACATTGCGATGATCAAAGCCCTGATGCACCCGGTAAGCAATGGCACGATCATTAAACAGGGAGGCAAACACTTCCCGAACGGCATACAGCACGTTGTCGGCTCCCCGGATGTTCAGGAAGGTTTCCTGCTGTCCTGCAAAAGAAGCGTCTGGCAAATCTTCTGCCGTCGCTGAAGAACGCACGGCCACCGGAAGGTCTGCCTGACCATTACACAACATCCGGTATGAATCGATAATGGCCTGTTCCAGCTCAGGACGAAAAGGTTCCGACATAATCCAGTGTCGGATCTGAGCACCTGCAGTTGCCAGCGCACGCACATTATTGATGTCCAGATCGTCCAGCACTTCATGTATACGATCGTACAATCCGTTGCTTTCAAGAAAATCGCAGTAGGCTTCTGCTGTTGTGGCAAAACCTCCCGGTACCCGAACCCCGGCACCACTCAGGTTACTGATCATTTCACCCAGAGATGCATTCTTACCACCCACCTGCTCAACATCACTGGCACCCAGAGAGTCCAGGCTGGCAACAAAACTATTCACACGACTGACCGCACTGTTATCCGGGCTACTGTTAGAGCAATTCCCGGAACCCTTATTCAAACTATCCACAATCGTTTCCTCTGGCGCGTTTCTCCCGTAAACACGCGGTTACTGTTTTATTCCAGATCCGGCCAGAAGCTTTTGCGACAGCAGAATCTACACCCGTCATCTTAATACCGGTACAATATGTGCGATTCTGTTATCAAATGAAATACCCTGAAACAATTAAAAAGAGTATTTTTTGTGCATCGCAATGTATTTTTTATCTCTGACGGTACCGGCATAACCGCTGAATCCTTTGGGCAGAGCCTGCTGGCACAGTTTACCGGTCCTGAGTTCAGGCATGTCACCCTGCCTTATGTGGACACTGTTAAAAAAGCCGCACAGGCACTGGAAACCATTCAGCAGTCCCAGAGCGCCGATGGTACTCAGCCCATACTGTTTATGACTGTACTCAATGAAGAAGTCAGCAGCATGATGCATGCCAGTGGTGCTTATGTGATTGACCTGTTCCAGGCTTTTCTGCCCGGTCTGGAACAGGAATTTGGTCAGCACCCTCTCTATCGTCCCGGGCAGAAACGTTCGACCCACAGCAACAGCAGTTACCACCGCCGCATCGAGGCGGTGCAGTTTGCTCTGGATAATGATGATGGCTGCCGGACCCGCAATTACGACAAAGCCGACATTATTCTGCTGGGGGTATCCCGCTCCGGCAAAACCCCGACCTGTATTTATCTTGGTCTGCAGTTTGGGATTTTCGCTGCCAACTACCCGATAACCGAGGAGGATTTCGAACTGACAACACGGCTACCAGCACCCCTCAAACCATATCGCCGGAAACTGTTTGGACTGACCATCCACCCCGGCCGGCTGTCAGGCATTCGCCATGAACGCAAGCCCAACAGCCGTTACGCTTCCAGCCAGCAATGTCAGCACGAGGTCTTCAGCGTTGAACAGATGTACCGGCAGGAAAAAATCCCTTCCATCAACAGTACTGATTATTCGGTAGAAGAAATCGCCACCCGGATCATGGCCATGACAGAGTTAGAAAGGCGACTGAAATAAGGTAATCTGTCCCGCTCTGACAGGGAGCTATAGGGAGCGACAATGAAACTGCATTATAGAAACGCCGAAACCAGTGATCTGCCTGAACTGATTGCCATGCTGGCAGACGATAAGCTGGGGCAGCTGCGGGAAGATACTTCAATACCGGTTAACCCGCGCTACCAGCAGGTGCTTGCTGCCATTTTGCAAGACCCCAATAACGAACTGGTGGTGGTTGAGTACAACCAGCGCATTGCCGGAATGCTGCAATTAACCTTTATCCCCTACCTGAGCCATACCGGCTCCTGGCGCTGCCTGATTGAAAGTGTCCGGGTTCATAGCGACTTCAGAGGTAAAGGGCTTGGTACAGAATTGATACGCTGGGCAATCGGGCGCGCTAGGACAAGAGAGTGCAACCTTGTGCAACTGACCTCGGACAAACTGCGCAGTAAAGCGATACGCTTTTACCGAAGCCTTGGCTTTGTGGATTCTCACGAAGGGTTCAAGTTAAAGCTCTAGCGTTTATGACCATACAGCCGTCACTCCCGCAAAGGCGGGAGTGACATTGAGAAAAGTTGCATGGTTTTTACCGCTTAGCTGTACTAGTCATCCGATCCACCAAAGCCACCGCCAACACCGCCGCCATCGGTTATAGCACTGATCAGGGTGTCGAGCATAAATCCTCCCATACCTCCTCCACCAGAGGTATTGGAACGCGCTTCCCTTGCCCGCTGCTCTTCAACAAGGGTGGAGCGAGCGGGAATAGCAATAGCACCATGATCCCGCAGTATCCCCATGGTCACCCGGCATCCATGGTAGTGGGCAGAAGTATAAGCGGTCCAGGCAAAGGGCTTTTTGGGGTTCTCTTTATTAATTTGGCCTTTGACACGACCATCTTTTAACAAACACTTTACGTTATCCGTTTTACCTATCGAACTGGCCTTCATCAGAGCGGTAAAACCTCTGTCACATGCAGCATTCGGATCAACCAGGGGGAAGCCCGCACAGTTCTTAAGACTCAGAATATAGGAGATCACCTTCGATTTATCTGAATTAATGCCTGCCGTAATCCGAAGTAATTTCTCTGCAAAGAGCTTGTTTCTTAGCGGATGATGGGAATTGTCGGGAATGGCTTTCCGTGCTACATCCAAAAGGCTAGCGTCGCATCGTTCAGCGACTAACTTGAGGGCGTAGGCAGAGAAGGCTCTGTCCTTGCAACCGTTTGACACTATTTTTTTCAACATTCCCGCGAAGTCCGCACCGAGGGCTTTATGGGCTGTGCCAGTGAGCAGTAGTTGCAACAGATCCTGACCCATTTTGTTTACCGCTGCCACACTCCCGGGAGGCGCAGAATCCAGCAGTGTACCAACCATTTCCCAATGGTTATTTAATGCCGCACTGATCAGTGGTGTATTGCCACTTTTTTTGCTTGGGGCATTAATATCAACACCTTCAACCCTCATAGTATTTTCGATGGATGTGAAGTTAGATGCTGCGGCTTTTCTGTGGAGTCTCTGACCGCTTCGAGAGCCAATAAAGTCAGGAAGAATGTCAGGTGCCCTTTTGTCAGGTACTTTGAACTGGCTAACGGATTGATCAATAAGTTTAATGGGTTTTGGAAGTCTGGGGCAGCAGCCTGTGGGGTTGTTGTCCTCAAGCAGGTCGCTGGCACTGATGAGATACTCCCTCAATTGTTTTTTGTCAGTTACAGGCGTCGCGGTGTCAGAGCGGCCTACACAGGTGGCCGCCGTAACTGATTCTGCTTTTGGGTTTTCAGATAAAGAGCCTGATGGATAGGCAGCCATCCCTGGATTTGTTGCTGTACAAGCTTGCATCGTACTTTTCCACTGTTTATCTATTCATCATCTGCCTTTCCTGAATATTTTCTGGCAAGGCGACATCTGGAACACCCTCAGGTGGTTTCATTACTTTAATAGGACAGTGATATAGAGAAATCGTTCGTTCTGTTTTCTGGTGGCTTCATTATTTGGCATCGGCTGGAGGATAGCCGGTATCCGCCCGAAACCGGCTGCATTCAAAGCCGAACAGGATATCAGAACGCATCACCAGGCACACGAACCCAGCCTTCCATCAACACTCTGGCGCTCCGGCTCATAACCGCCTTCTCAACAACCCACTCCCCCTTAACAAGACTGGCACTGGCACCCACTTTTAATGTACCCGATGGATGACCAAAGCGAACCACCTGCCGTTCGCCCCCTCCGGCTGCAAGGTTCACCAGCGTTCCGGGAATAGCAGCCGCAGTAGCAATCGCCACCGCTGCTGTTCCCATCATGGCATGATGAAGCTTACCCATGGACATTGCCCTGACCAGCAGGTCAACATCATTCGCTGACACCGCTTTGCCACTGGAGGCCTTATAATCAGCAGGCTTGCCAACAAAGGCGAGCTTGGGGGTATGCTGCCTGTGCGCTGCCTGATCAATATGGTCAACCAGCCCCATCTGAACCGCACCATGAGCACGAATGGTTTCGAGTCGCTTCAAAGCCTCTTCATCACCATTAATAACATCCTGCAGCTCTGTCCCGGTGTAACCAATATCCTGAGCGTTCAGGAAAATGGTGGGAATTCCTGCATTAATCATGGTGGCTTTGAAACAGCCAATACCTGGCACGTCCAAATCATCCACCAGCTGCCCGGTAGGGAACATGGCTTCACTGGCATCCACCGGACTTAAAAACTCAACCTGCACTTCTGCGGCAGGAAAGGTGACGCCATCCAGCTCAAAATCACCGGTTTCCTGCACCTCGCCGTTACTGATGGGAATACGGGCAACAATGGTTTTCCGGATATTCACCTGCCAGATCCGTACCGTGGCAATGCCATTGTCTGGAATCCGGTTCGGATCAACCAGCCCTTTGCTGATCGCAAAGGCTCCCACGGCAGCCGTCAGGTTGCCACAGTTACCACTCCAGTCCACGAACGGTCTGTCGATGGCGACCTGGCCAAACAGATAGTCCACATCATGATCCGGTTGACCACTTCTGGAAACAATCACCGTTTTGCTGGTACTGGAGGTAGCGCCTCCCATACCATCGGTGTGTTTGCCATAGGGATCAGGACTGCCAATAACACGCAACAACAGTTTATCCCTGGCTTCACCCGGTAACTGAGCCGGTTCAGGAAGGTCTTCAAGACTGAAGAACACCCCTTTGCTGGTTCCGCCACGCATATAGGTGGCGGGAATTTTCACCTGAGGCACTGTTTTCACCTGAGGCACATCACTCATAGCTTCCCCTCCTTATGCCGTAGCATCCGCTGGCTGCTCGTCTTTGCTCAGAAAATCACTGGCAAAGCGCTGAAGCACGCCACCCGCTTCATAAATGGATATTTCCTCAGCGGTATCAAGACGACAGGTCACAGGGACTTGAACCGTTTCACCATCACCGCGATGGATCAAAAGGTTCAGCGTGGCACCCGGTATCCTCTCACCCACAACATCAAAGGTTTCGGTACCGTCAATACCCAGAGTCTTTCGGGTGACACCCGGTTTAAACTCCAGCGGCAGCACCCCCATTCCTACCAGGTTGGTTCGGTGAATGCGTTCAAACCCTTCAGCGACAATTACCTCCACACCGGCAAGGCGCACACCTTTAGCCGCCCAGTCACGGGATGACCCCTGACCATAATCAGCCCCGGCGATAATGATCAATGGCTGCTGGCGCTCCATATACGTTTCAATCGCTTCCCACATTCGAGTGACCTTTCCTTCCGGCTCAACCCGCGCCAGTGAGCCCTGAACCACTTCACCATGGTCTGTCACCATTTCGTTCAGCAGCTTTGGGTTGGCAAAGGTGGCTCTCTGGGCCGTCAGATGGTCACCACGGTGGGTGGCGTAGGAGTTAAAGTCTTCTTCCGGCAGCCCCATTTTCGCCAGATACTCCCCGGCGGCACTGGCTGGCAGAATCGCATTGGACGGCGACAGATGATCGGTGGTTATATTATCGCCAAGCACCGCCAGAGGACGCATGCCTGTCATGGTACGCTCACCTGCCAGAGCCCCTTCCCAGTAAGGCGGCCGGCGAATATAAGTACTTTGTGGACGCCACTGATAAAGTGGGCCTGTTGTCCCTTCATGGTCAGACTGCAAATCAAACATGGGAATATACACTTCCCGGAACTGTTCCGGCTTCACATGAGCCTGAACAATCGCATCAATCTCTTCATCCGTGGGCCAGATATCCTTCAACGTGACAGGATTACCTTTCTGATCAAGGCCAAGAACATCCTGTTCGATATCAAAGCGAATGGTTCCGGCAATGGCATAGGCCACCACCAGCGGTGGTGAGGCAAGAAAAGCCTGTTTCGCATAAGGATGGATACGCCCGTCAAAGTTACGGTTCCCCGACAGCACCGCTGTTGCATACAGATCGCGGTCAATCACTTCCTGCTGAATGACCGGATCAAGGGCTCCACTCATGCCGTTACAGGTGGTACAGGCAAAGCCGACGATACCAAAGCCAAGGCTTTCCAGCTCTGGCAGCAGACCGGCGGATTCAAGATACAGCTGCACCGCTTTGGAGCCGGGAGCAAAGGAGGTTTTCACCCAGGGTTTACGGATAAGTCCAAGGGCATTGGCTTTCTTCGCTAACAGTCCCGGCTGCCACCGTATTTCTGGGGTTAGAGGTATTGGTACAACTGGTAATGGCAGCAATAATCACAGCCCCGTCAGGCATCAGACCGGGTTCGTTTTCTACTTTGCCGGAAATGCCCTGTTGTGCCAGTTCAGAGGTGGATACACGACGATGCGGGTTGGAAGGGCCGGCAATATTGCGCCCCACCTTTGACAGGTCAAACGTCAGAACCCGCTCATATTCCGCCTGTTCCAGACTGTCTGCCCAAAGTCCTGTGGTTTTAGCGTAGTGTTCGACCAGTCTGACCTGATCATTGTCCCTGCCGGTCAGCCTCAGGTAATCAATGGTCTGCCGGTCGATGTAGAACAGTCCCGCAGAGGCACCAAATTCCGGTGTCATATTGGAGATGGTGGCGCGGTCGCCCAGGGTCAGGTCGGCCACCCCTGTACCGTAAAATTCCAGATAAGACGACACAACCTTCTGATTACGCAGGAACTCCGTCAGTGCCAGTACTATATCCGTGGCGGTAATACCGGGCTGGCGTCTGCCGACAATCTCAACACCAATAATGTCGGGCAGACGCATCCAGGAAGCCCGTCCGAGCATCACGCTTTCTGCTTCCAGTCCACCAACACCAAGGGCAATCACTCCCAGGGCATCCACATGGGGCGTATGGCTGTCAGTACCTACCAGTGTATCCGGAAAAGCCACGCCATCACGGGACTGAATAACCGGTGACATTTTCTCAAGGTTAATCTGGTGCAGAATGCCATTGCCGGGTGGAATCACATCGACGTTTTTAAAGGCTTCCCTGGTCCAGTTAATAAAGTGGAAGCGATCTTCATTGCGCCGGTCCTCAATAGCCCGGTTCTTGTCAAAAGCGTCTTTGTCGTAGCCCCCGTGTTCCACCGCCAGTGAATGATCCACAATAAGCTGGGTAGGCACCACCGGGTTAATCTGTGCCGGATCGCCGCCCTGTTCAGCAATGGCGTCACGCAGACCGGCAAGGTCGACCAGCGCGGTCTGCCCAAGGATATCGTGGCAGACAACCCTTGCCGGATACCAGGGAAAGTCCAGCTCCCGTTTGCGCTCAATGATCTGCTGCAAGGAAGCTGTCAGCGTTTCCGGATCACAACGGCGTACCAGGTTTTCCGCCAGTACCCGGGCAGTGTATGGCAGCTTAAGGTAAGCACCCGGCTGAATCGCGTCTACGGCAGCCCGGGTGTCATAATAATCCAGATCAGTCCCTGGTAAGGGTTTTCGATAGGCCTTGTTCATGGAAAAGTTCATGGAAAAGTTCATGGCAGCTGTACTCGTAACAATAAATCCACCGGGTCAAAAGGAAAAGAGCCACCCGGAGTCCGGGTGGCGATTGAATCAACCCGTTGTTAACGGTCTGCCAGCGGCACCCAGCTGCGTGGCTCAGAGCCAATATAATCAGCAGAAGGGCGGATGATCCGGTTATTCGCCCGCTGCTCCATAACGTGAGCCGTCCAGCCTGAAACCCTTGAACACACAAAGATAGGTGTAAACAGTTTCGTGGGAATGCCCATAAAGTTATACGCAGACGCGTGGAAGAAATCTGCATTACAGAACAATCTTTTTTCATCCCACATCAATTGTTCAATGGCTTCGGAAACCGGATAGAGCACCTGGTCCCCCACTGTTTCACCCAGTTGCTTTGACCACTTCTTGATAATCGCATTGCGGGGATCAGACTCGCGATAGATGGCATGACCAAAGCCCATGATCTTGTCCTTGCGTTCCAGCATGCCTTTTACGCCTTCTACGGCCTCATCCACCGAACTGAACTGTTCGATCATATCCATAGCCGCTTCATTGGCACCCCCATGCAGAGGCCCGCGCAGGGAACCAATTGCGCCAGTCACGCAGGAGTGCATATCCGACAGGGTGGAGGCGCAGACCCTGGCAGTAAACGTTGATGCATTGAATTCATGTTCGGCGTACAGAATCAGCGAAACATCCAGACAGCGGCGATGGTCGGGAGAGGGTTCTTTGCCATGAAGCATGGTCAGGAAATGGCCGGCAATGGAATCGTCACCCACCTCAGTCTCAATCCGTTCACCATTGTGGCTGAAGTGGTACCAGTACAGAAGGATTGAAGGCAGAGCCCCCAGCAGGCGATCCGCTACATCCTGCTGCTCAGTAAAGCTTTTCTCGGTTTCCAGATTGCCAAGAACAGATGTACCTGTTCGCAATACATCCATGGGGTGAGCATCCGCAGGGATCTGCTCCAGGCATACTTTTAATGGCTGAGGCAACCCCCGGAAGGCTTTCAATCGCTCTTTATAACCCGACAGTTCACTGGCATTGGGCAGGTCGCCATTGAACAGCAGATAAGCTACTTCCTCAAAGGTAGCGTGGTCTGCCAGCTCGGAAATGTCATAACCACAGTAAGTCAGCCCGGTACCAGACTGACCTACGGTACATAAAGCCGTTGATCCCGCACTCTGGCCACGCAGACCTGCGCCACCCAGTTTTTTCTCAGCCATGGTGTTACTCCATTCTTGTTATGGATGTTGTTATTACTAAAGTAAGACATTACTTTAATTATTTGTAATAT
Source organism: Endozoicomonas sp. NE40 (assembly GCF_040549045.1). NCBI lineage: Bacteria > Pseudomonadati > Pseudomonadota > Gammaproteobacteria > Oceanospirillales > Endozoicomonadaceae > Endozoicomonas > Endozoicomonas lisbonensis. The sequence continues at coordinate 41,063 of NZ_JBEWTB010000002.1, forward strand.
CTTTCTGATTATTAAGGATTTAAAAACTCTTTTGTTCTGACCAGTCGTTCACGGTCCTGAAAAGTCAGCATATCATCCGCAACCGCTCCGCTGTCGCCGTCACGCCGGATCACATCCAACACTTCTTTCATGGCCGTCATGGCGGCACGCTGTAAATCAGACGGAATAATGATCAGCTGATAACCCATGGCTTTCAGGTCAGTCGATGGCACCAGAGGCGTTTTGCCGCCATAAAACATGTTGATCAGCTTGGGACCCGGTGCCTGTCTGGCGATGGCTTCAATCTGTTGAACCGTCTGCGGCGCTTCGACAAAGAGCATATCGGCACCGGCATCAACATAAGCTCTGGCCCGGGCAATGGCATCATCAAAACCGGTGACAGCAATCGCATCGGTACGGGCTATGACCAAAACCTCTCCGGCATATTTGCTGGCCACCTCGATTTTTCTGCACATATCATCAGCAGCAATCAGGGATTTGCCATCCAGATGACCGCAACGTTTAGGAAACTCCTGATCTTCAAGGTGAAAGGCTGACACTCCGGCACCTTTGAACAGCTCAACCGTGCGCTTAACATTGACCTCATTACCGAAACCCGTATCGGCATCGGCAATCACTGGCAGAGACGTGGACTCACAAATCTGTCGAACCCGGTCCACCACTTCCGTCAGAGTTAACAGACCAATGTCGGGTACACCGGTGCTGCGGGCAATGGCTCCACCACTGGCGTAAAGCGCAGAAAAACCGGCTTCTTCTGCCAGACGCGCAGAGAGCCCATCGTAAACACCCGGAGCGGTTACAATACCCTGCTTCATAATCAGGCGAGTCAGGGCGTTGTCTTTATCCGTCAGTGGCATATTAACGCACTCCTTTGAATTATTGTTTGAACATCAGCTACATCAATACAGGATTTTAGGAAACAGTATTATAATGTGCCAGCACATACAAACCCGGTCTCTGAAGCAGACCTGAGCGATATCTGAGCTATCTCTATACAGAAACGGGCAAACTGTCTACATTGTTCATGGCGGTAAGTATTGACTACAGGTAAAATGCCATCAATTTTTTGCACGCTACTTTTTTCTCGCTACTTTATGGCCTATATGAACGAACTGATCATCGTTGATCTGGACTATCTGGCTGACTCCAGCATCTGGTTTGAACATTTTCTGAATGAAACCCTGCCCTGCTTTCTCGACAGCTGCGGTTCAGAGTATTCAGCATCACACACTCGTTACGACATCATCTCCGCCAATCCATGGGCCGTTGTAGCGGTAGACAATAACGGGCAAGTGAATGTTACCAATCATTTAACCGGGGAAAGCAGTGACCATTCCAGCCAGTCACCCTTTGAGTGTCTGTCCGGGCTGCTGGAACAAATGACACCTGTCGCAAAACACGCCCTGCCCTTTACCGGAGGTGCCATGGGTTTCTGGGGCTATGAGCTGGCATCAGTACTGGAACCGGGCCGAATTGCCAGGCGAGAGATGGAAACGCCTTTAATGAGTGTTGGCCTGTACCACTGGGCGCTGATCACAGACCATGAACAGCAGTCGACACAGATTGTCTTTCACCCGGACTGCCCGGAGCAGGAAAGAGAAAAGATTCTGGCCCTGATCGACAGACAGCCTGTAGCCCGGTCATCAGCGTTTAAAATAACCCGTGGTTTTACCCCCTCCATCAGCAAAACCGAGTATGAAGAAGCTTTTAACAGAATTCAGGATTACATTCTTGCCGGTGACTGTTACGAAGTGAACCTGACCCAGGAGTTTATTGCCCACTATCAGGGCAACAGCTGGCCAGCCTATAAGCAATTGCGAAAAGTCAGCCCTGCTCCTTATTCTGCCTATCTGTCACACCCTGACTTTGAGATTCTCAGTCACTCTCCCGAGCGCTTCATCAAAGTCTCAGACCACCATGTCGAGACCCACCCCATAAAAGGTACCCGCCCCAGGGGAGCCACAGAGCAGGAAGACCGACAGTATGCCCGGGAGTTGCTGGAATGTGAGAAGGACCGGGCAGAGAACCTGATGATCGTTGATCTGCTACGCAATGATTTGGGTAAAATCTGTAAAACAGGCAGCATAAAAGTACCTCGCCTTTTTGCCCTTGAAAGCTATGCCAACGTGCATCACCTGGTCAGCACAGTGACAGGGGAGCTGGCTGAAGACCACCATGCTCTGGACGTGCTGTTTCACGCATTTCCCGGAGGCTCTATTACCGGCGCTCCCAAGATTCGCTCCATGGAGATCATCCACGAACTGGAAGCTTCTGCGCGAAACATTTATTGCGGGTCAATTGGCTACATCAGCACAGATGGGCAGATGGATACCAGTATTACCATCCGCTCACTGATTGCCCGGAACAATCAGCTGCGCTGCTGGGGCGGTGGCGCCATTGTGGCCGATTCAGACTGTGAACAGGAATATCAGGAGTCAGTCACCAAGGTTAAAAACCTGATGCAGGGTTTGGAAAGCATGTAATGATATGGCAGGCTTCCTCAGCCTGCCCGAAAGTTCTGGACAATTGAAGATAAAATTCGACTTAGCAAGGCTAACAGCAAACTATACTTCGGGCTTCTACAACCTCTACAAGAAGTGATTATGTGGAATCCAGCTTTTTATCCCACTGCTAAAATCTCAATTGTACTGCGTACACTGACTTTTTTGATACTTATAGCTTTCTCCTTAAACGCAGAAAAGGCACTGGCTCAAACCCTTCATTTGAAGAAAAGAGTATCTAACGAGGCATATCCATACAGTATTCGCAAGGCAAATAATGGCTTTCTGGAACTAAGAGGAAATCATACTGTTCCTGATGGCCAGGATATAAAAATAGAAAGCGATTCTGATTTTGCTCTGTGCTTTACCCCTAAATATTTTCAAGGTGAACAATTGGCTACTCATTCCATGAGATACGCCTTTAACATGACTTTAAACGGAACGACGTGTTATTCAATAAATCATGAAAGTCAAACAAAGATCATTGATTACCACAACGATATAGCTACCAACTCCAAAAAAAATTATTTACATCTCTGTCAAAAATTCAAACCTTCCTGTGGAATGCTTAATAACGTATTTTCGAATTTATCTAAATCAAAATCGCTATCATTAGATAAAATAATCAATAAAAAAATGGTGGATTTTTTTCCTGAATTGATACCTTTATTAAATGAATGTATAGCCAAGCATTTTCACTGTACACTGTTTGATTATTTTTGCGGTTATGATGAATTCACCCATGGAGATTGGACAGTACGAGAATTTTTAGGGAGAGTATGGGGGATTCTGATTGATTCTGAATCATCATCTGAAAAAGAGCATTGTCACCAATACTCATCAGGACTACATTGTTCAATCGCAGGGTGTGGAGTTAGCGAAGGTGATAAATGTGGTGCAAATAATGAGATACTCTATCTGAAAAGTCCCAAATAAATATCCTTGTAAAGACAAAGCCAAACTCGCACGAACAGGGCGTTTCACCCAGTTCATGCAGGGGCTGGCGTACCAAACTGGCGTACCAAAGGAGTAGCTTCCCTGTAAAACAGTCTGGCTCCAGCCCCGAGGGTTACAGTTTATTTTTACTGCTCCAAAAAGGCCTGCTTCAACGCTTCATAACTGTTGATGGCAGGGAACTGCGGAAACTCCCGGATCACGTTGTCAGGCGCATGGAACAGAAAGCCAGCGTCTGCTTCACTCAGCATGGTGGTATCGTTGTAGGAATCCCCTGCGGCAATAACCCGGTAATTAAGATTTTTCAATGCTTTTACAGAACATCGTTTAGGGTCTTCCTGACGCAGCCTGTAACCAGCCACCATTCCCTGCTGGTCAATATCCAGCTTATGACAGAAGAGGGTCGGGCGACCCAGCTGAGCCATTAGCGGATCGGCAAACTCATAGAATGTATCTGACAGGATAATCAACTGATAGCGTTCACGAACCCAGTCCAGAAATTCTCTGGCTCCGGGCAGAGGCGATAAAGTGGCAATGACCTTTTGAATCTCTGCCAGACCCAGCCCATGCTTTTTCAGAACGCCAAGACGCATGGTCATCAGTTCATCGTAATCTGAAATATCACGGGTAGTCGCTTTGAGTTCCTCTATGCCAGTATGCCGGGCAAATTCAATCCATATTTCCGGAACCAGCACACCCTCTAGATCCAGGCAGATTATAGTGGAGAAATTATTTGTAAAATTTGAAGCGTGATCTATTGTCATTATTTACGCAGCCTTTGCGATTATTAGCGTCACTGAATGTTAATCGTTGTTATAGATGATCAATCAAAATATATGACTGAATATTTTGTAGTGATATTAGAGTTATCAGGCTTCGAAAGCCAGAGGAGCTATAGATTTAACAGTGTTATTCGTGAAGAAGGGCTGCAATTTATTGTACTACGGGCAAACCCACCCTGAAAATCGCCCACTCCGATCCGGACTCTTTGGAGTAATGTTCGAAACTGAATCTCGTCAAGTGCCGTATGAATGTTCTTGTGTCCGGGTACTCATACAAACCCATTCCATAATCAAACATTTCCAGCACCCCAACATCCCGTCGTATACCTACCACATGTCCCCGGTTATTGGTCTTATTCCAAAATCCAAAAATGTAATGACCTGAGAGACCTGAAACCCAGTTTACAACGAACTTCGGGTCGAACATTCCTGTTCCATACTGCCTGTCCAGAACGGCCAGGTCTTGAGAACTGAGATAAGAAGGGAGTGCCTCAAGCTCTGTCACTCCGCTATCCAAAGGCAACATTGCATAAGTTGTATGCACAATTGTCATCAAGAACACACTCCCAAGCTCAGCGGCACTTTTTATACCTCTTCCTTCAGAAGCTATGCTTTTTTTCAACCAGGTTATTGTAGCCCCTACACAGATACCTGCACCTTCTGTCGAAACAAAACGGGTGCTTCCATCAACCGTTTCTTTACGCCATTTGACGAATGCAGAGTAAGTATTGAACGATGTAGTGAATAGCTTTTTAACCACTTTTTTGCCCCTGAACCTGAAGTTCCGGAAGTATAGGCGTTTCAAGGTCTGTTCATACGAGAAAGGGAAGATGACACAGGGAAAAGGTTTCTGCCACCAAGGGATATTTCGCTGAAGATACGATACTTCCCTAAAATCCAGCCAGTCATGCCTGAAAAATTTACAAAACTTTTAGAATACAGACCGCAAACTGGAACGAATATTTTCGAATAATTATTTAAAATTATTGAATCAAAATAAACAACGCCGCAAACAAACCACTTCGATGCGAACAATTACACAGGCATACGAAATAGCGCACTCAACAATCTATGCAGATTCCGCAAATAAAAGAATACATTCAAACCGTTGCAAATTGTAACACAGATCAAAGATTAATCACCCTAATCTCCATCAATACAATCAGCGAACAATTTCTGTACAGTTCTCAGCCATCAACTCACTTACTAACCGCTCCTGAATCCTGTTGATGCGGAGGAGATAAGAGCATATGGCACACGCAGATGTAATGAACCAGTCTCAGGCTGGTATTCAAGATAAAACGGCCAGCAAACGTGACACAGAATGGATGCTGGCACTGTTTGGTACCGCAATTGGTGCTGGTGTATTGTTCCTGCCAATCAATGCCGGTCTGGGTGGTATCTGGCCACTGATTCTGATGACCGTCATTATTGGTCCAATGACCTTTCTGGCTCACCGTGGCCTGACCCGCCTGTGCCTCTCCTCCAAAAATCCGAATGCCGACATTACCCAGACCGTTACAGAACACTTTGGCCCTAAAGCCGGTTCCCTGATTACCATGGGCTACTTCGCTTCCATCTACCCTATTCTGCTGATCTACGGCATCGGCATCACCAACACCGTTACCTCACTGATGGTTAACCAGCTGGGCATGGCCGAGCCAAACCGTGCACTCCTGAGCTTCGTACTGGTGTCTGCTCTGGTGGGTGTCATGGTGACTGGACAGAAAACTGTTCTTAAAGTAACCAATACTCTGGTTTACCCACTGATCGTGGTTCTGTTTGGTACCTCTGTCTACCTGATTCCTCAGTGGAACATGTCCCAGTTTCATGCGCCGGTTACCTTCAGCGGCTTCATGACCACCGTATTCCTGACCATTCCGGTTCTGGTGTTTGCGTTCAACCACTCTCCTGCGGTGTCCTCTTTTGCATCCGCTTACCGTAAGGACCTGGGCAACGACGCAGAAGTTCAAGCCAGCCGCACACTGAAGCGTACCACCATGATGCTGGTTGGCTTCACCATGTTCTTTGTCTACAGCTGTGTATTGACCCTGTCTCCGGCTGAACTGCTTCAGGCCAAGGCTGACAACCTGCCTATCATGTCTGTATTCGCACAACGTACTGACAACATGCTGTTTGCATGGATGGCCCAGATCGTTGCCCTTGTTGCTATCTCCTCTTCCTTCTTTGGTCACTACATGGGTACCCGTGAAGGCCTGCAGGGCATGATCGTGAACAAGGCCAAGCGCGAAGGCAAAACCGTTGACATGAAGAAAGTCGACATGGGCATCATCGCTTTCATCATCCTGTCTGTATGGGCGGTGGCTTACATGGACGTGTCTGTAATGGGCATGATCGAAGCACTGGTTGCTCCAATCCTGGCAATGATCCTGTTCATCCTGCCGGTATACGCCACCAAGAAAGTACCAGCCATGCGCAAGTACGACGCGAAAATCAACCTGTTTACCCTGGTTCTGGGCATCATCGCGATCCTGGGCTTCATCACCGCTAACTTCTTCCTGTAAGACAGTCAGGCGCTGATAACACAGCTACTTATAAACAGCGTTAAATGCTTCGGAAAGCCGGGGGAAGTCTACCTTCCTCCGGTATTTTTCCATCTGGCGATAGCTGGCAGAATCCTTCAAAGAATTCTTTATATTTTCATAAGTAACCAGCCACATGGAATCGAATATTTCTGGCTTATTGGGCAGGTACTATGCAAGGCGCAACGGCGGGAGCATAGCAAGCTATGTGACCAGAGTTGCAACGCAGTCACGACTGCATGGATGCAGAAGGTAGGGCAACGCAAGGAGCAGTTGCCGGGAGTGCCTGAACAATGAGTCAGAAAATATGATTTCATGCGGTTGGTTACTTACATACCCAACATCACAGTAGAGACGGCATGCTTAGTATTTTTGACATCTTCAAAATCGGAATCGGCCCATCGAGCTCTCACACCGTAGGTCCAATGTGGGCCGGACATCGCTTCCTGAATGAGCTGAAGGAAAAAGGCATTCTGGGCAGCATTGCTTCCGTACGCGTTGGCCTTTACGGCTCCCTGGCACTGACGGGGGTAGGACACGGTACTGATAAAGCGTCTCTGTTGGGTCTGGCAGGTTACCAGCCAGACACTATTGATCCGGATGAAGCCGACCGGGCATTCGAAGCCATCAAGAGCAGCAAAAAAATCAAACTGGCGGGCGAACACGAAATCAGTTTTGACTATGATACCCAGCTGATTTTCCACAACGGTGAAACACTGCCCGAACACCCTAACGCAATGCGTATTTTTGCTGCGGATGAAAATGGCATTGTCGTTTACTACAAAACCTACCTGTCGATCGGCGGTGGTTTTATTGTCTGCGCAGATGAGTTTAACAAGCCAGAAAACTCTGGCAGTGAAGATCAGTCTGAGGCACCAGATGCCAGCATCCCTTACCCATTCCGTAACGCGGCTGAGCTGATCAAACTGTGCAAGGTCAACAACCTGAGCATTGCCGAACTGGTCATCGAAAACGAAAAAGCCCGCAACAACGGCGACATCGCCATCGTTAACGAAAAAATTGATGCCATCTGGGATGTCATGCGCAACTGCATTGATCGTGGCCTGCGCATGGAAGGTAAACTGCCCATGTCCGGCATCAAGCGTCGCGCCTTTGACCTGCACAAAACCATGACAGCCAACCCGGAAGCCATGCTGAGCGACCACTTTGCCATTATGGACTGGGTGACTCTGTTTGCCATGTCGGTCAACGAAGAAAACGCCTGTGGTGGTCGTGTAGTAACAGCTCCTACCAATGGCGCCGCAGGCGTTATTCCTGCCGTTATTGCCTATTACTCCCGCTTTATCTCCCGTAACAATCAGGAAGGTATCCGTGAGTTCCTGGCCACCGCTGCTGCCATCGCTGCCATTATCAAAATGAATGCAACGATTTCCGGTGCCGAGGCAGGTTGTCAGGCAGAAGTTGGCTCAGCCTGTTCCATGGCCGCCGGTGCGCTGGTCGCCGTACAGGGTGGCTCGATTGACCAGGTTGAAAACGCTGCGGAGATCGGCATGGAGCATCATCTGGGTATGACCTGTGACCCTATTGCCGGCCTGGTTCAGATTCCATGTATTGAACGGAATGGTATGGCTGCCATCAAAGCGATCACCGCTGCCCGTCTTGCCATGCGTGGCGACGGTAACCATGCGGTGTCTCTGGACAGTTGTGTAGAAACCATGTATCGCACAGGTCTGGACTTACAGGCCAAGTACCGGGAAACCTCCCAGGGCGGACTGGCGATTTACGCGAAAGAACATTCTTCAAAAATCGCCTGAGCCTTTCCAGATTATGACTGGCCAGTTTGCTACTGACTGACCAGTCATTCAATACATTAATAGTGATACGGAAAACGGGAAAAATCCTTAGGCCGTTTTTCAAGGAAAGAGTCACGACCTTCCTGAGCTTCTTCTGTGCCATAAGCCAGTCGCGTCGCCTCACCGGCGAACAGCTGCTGCCCTACCATGCCATCGTCTGTCAAATTCAGTCCGTATTTCATCATACGCAGAGCGGTTGGTGATTTTTCACCAATGATTTTTGCCCACTCCAGCGCTACATTTTCCAGCTCGGCGTGAGGGACCACTTTGTTGACCATGCCCATATCCGCTGCATCCTGTGCAGAGTAATCCAGTCCCAGAAAGAAAATTTCACGGGCTTTCTTCTGCCCGACCATTTTCGCCAGATAAGCAGAGCCATAGCCGGAATCAAAGCTGGCAACATCAAGATCAGTCTGCTTAAACACCGCATGCTCCTTCGAAGCAATCGTCAGGTCGCACACCACATGCAGACTATGGCCACCACCTGCTGCCCAGCCAGGCACGACCGCCATCACCACTTTGGGCATAAAGCGTATCAATCGCTGAACCTCAAGAATGTGCAGACGACCCAGTTTGGCCGGATCAATTTCATCAGCGGGCATGCCCTCATATTTGTAGCCATCGCGACCACGAATACGCTGATCACCACCGGAACAGAATGCCCAGCCACCATCTTTCGGTGAAGGACCATTACCGGTAATAATAACCACCCCCACATCACTGGACAGTCGTGCATGTTCTAAGGCCCGGTACAGCTCATCAACCGTTTTAGGGCGAAAGGCATTGCGGCATTCAGGACGGTTAAAAGCGATGCGAACCGTTCCCTGATGCCTGGCCCGGTGATAGGTAATATCCTCAAACCCGAACCCTTCGACTTCATCCCACAATTCCGGGTTGAAAATTTCAGAAACCATTTCATTTTCCATCAAAACAACTGTTAACAACTGGCTGGCAGCCTGATGACCTGCTTACGGTATAACTGCCAGTCCTGAACTCACTGATAACGAAAACCAGCAAAAATCGCATTATTTTGCATGATGACAGGGCGGAGACCAAGCAGGATGTAAAAAAACTGTTCAGCAGAAAGAATTATTGAAGCCTATATTGAACCACTGAATTTATTGACCTGTTAATCAGACAGAGAATAATTATGACTAAACGAAAGAATATGAAGAATAGCCTACTGGCTTATTACCTTCTTATTCCAGTTCTATCTTTAGGAATAAGTAAAACTGGGGTTTGTGAAACATACCTATCAGGCGAGATTGAAAAGGTAAACTTGAATGCCCAGCAATGCAGTAGTCAACTTCCATCAGATCTGCAACAAGTCAGTAAGCACTTCAAAGAAATGCATGTTGATAGCAATATTCCGAAATACTACCTGATGGCTGAGGCTGGCCTGGATCACCGGTACTTTTTATCAAATAACGTCAAACTGGAAAGCGATCTTAAAAACCCGTACGCCAACAGCCAACTGAATATAAAAAGAATTAGCCAAAGAGTGGCTGACAGCGTATTTGACGCCTTAGACGCAACCAGAACCTCGGTTGAAAGAGAGTATATAAGCTTGTTACAAGGACCAGGTGACCTTAGCACTTACAAAGAATACTCAGAGGTCTTAGCAGTATTGGCTAACCAGGGAGCACCAAGTGTCAAAGCACTCGAAGATAAGAGTCAGTTGATTGTTAAACTGCTACAGCACAGCATGAAATACGCAAATAACGTCACTAAAATTGATACTTCAGCAACTGCCAATTATCTGCATGCGCAACTGGGCCTGACTATTGAGGATTATCATACCTGGCGTGATGACTTCTTCGAATCAAGTGGTCTATATAATGAGAAGGCCAACTCGCTGCATCAACTGACAAGATTTATCGGCTATTTAGCTGTCAGAAATCAATACAACAAACTGGCAAGCACCCTCGTAACGGGGAGAGTTGTGAAGATCAAGACAAGAAAGACATTTGCCAGTCCGGTAATGCCCTGTCTGACCTGATTTTGCCATTAATGCGAAAAGCGTCGGAACAATTAGTCATTACACTTTGGGGTTGGGTCATCAACCCACAAAAAGTTCAACCCTGTTTCAATGCAGGCTGTGATTCATGGTTCTGGTATTACACCTCGGCAATATGGTCTGTGAAGCCGATTCAGTACACTACAACGGCTCCTTATACAAAAGACAGAGAGCTTACATACTGGTACGACTTATCCCGTCAGAAACCCAAAAAAGCGAGAGCTGCAATACAATCGTTTAAAACGTATATGGAACACAAAGCCTGCTGGGAATATGGTCGGGATGCCGGTGGGGTATAGCAATCATCAAAACACAAATTAAAACAGGGACTCATATACAGAGCCCCTGTTTTACAACAATTACTCAGCCATTTCCAGCAGCAGCTTGTTCAGACGCTGCACATATGAAGCCGGATCATCCAGCTGCCCACCAGCTGCCAGGCTCGCCTGATCGAACACCACCTTGCTCAGGTCAACAAAACGATCTTCATCGCTTTCCTGATCCAGACGGGTAATCAGTGGGTGCTCAGGGTTGATCTCGAAGATCGGCTTGCTTTCTGGCACAGCCTGACCTGCCGCTTCCATAATACGACGCATCTGGGCACCCATATCGAACTGCCCAACCACCAGACAGGCTGGAGAATCGGTCAGACGGTGGGTAACACGTACTTCTTCAACACTGTCGCCCAGGGCATCTTTAATACGCTTGAGCAGGTCTTCCTTTTCTTTAGCGCTCTCTTCCAGGGCTTTCTTATCATCTTCGTTGTCCAGGGTTCCCAGATCCAGATCACCACGGGCAATGTCAGCAAATTGCTTGCCGTCGAATTCCTGCATATGGGACATCAGCCACTCGTCTACACGATCGGACAGTAGCAGGACTTCGACCCCCTTCTTACGGAACACTTCCAGATGCGGGCTGTTGGCAGCTGCATTGTGGGTATCCGCTGTGATGTAGTAGATCTTGTCCTGACCTTCCTTCATACGGGACACATAGCCTTCCAGGTTCTGATCCTGGGTTGCACTGTCGCTCTCAGTGGTGGCAAAACGCAGCAGTTTGGCAACTTTCTCGCGGTTAGCATAGTCTTCAGCCGGGCCTTCTTTCAGTACCTGACCAAACTCGGTCCAGAATTCTGCGTACTGTTCAGGCTCTTTCTTAGCCATTTTTTCCAGCATATCCAGAACACGCTTGGTCAGCGCAGTCTTCATGCTTTCAACCGCCGGGTCTTTCTGCAAAATTTCACGGGATACGTTCAGGGACAGGTCGTTAGAATCCACCACACCCTTGATGAAACGCAGGTACATTGGCAGGAATTCATCCGCCTGATCCATGATGTACACACGCTGGACGTAAAGCTTGAGTCCTTTCTGCATATCACGGTTATACAGGTCAAACGGTGCCTTCGCCGGGATAAACAGCAGGCTGTTGTATTCCAGCTTGCCCTCAACACGGTTGTGGCTCCACTTCATCGGATCGGTGAAGTCGTGGCTGATGTGTTTGTAGAACTCTTTGTATTCTTCGTCAGAAATCTCGGAGCGGGAGCGGGTCCACAGCGCCTTGGCCGTGTTAACGGTTTCCCATTCAGGTGTTTTGTCTTCCTGCTTTTCTTCTTCGCCTTCTGCCGCAGGAGCCTCTTCTTTCAGCATCAGGATCGGCAGGGAGATATGATCAGAGTATTTGCGAATGATGTTGCGCAGACGCCAGCCATCAGCAAACTCTTCAGCTTCCGGCTTCAGGTGCAGGATGATGCTGGTGCCGCGCTTCTCTTTCTCGATGGTTTCAACAGTAAACTCACCGGAACCATCAGATACCCAGCGTACAGCCTCGTCGGTTGCCGCATCAGCTTTGCGGGTTTCAACGGTGACTTTGTCCGCCACGATAAAGGCAGAGTAGAAGCCGACACCAAACTGACCAATCAGCTGAGAATCTTTCTTCTGGTCACCGGTCAGGTTTTTCAGGAAATCGGCTGTACCGGACTTGGCAATCGTACCCAGATGGGAAATCACACCCTCACGATCCATACCAATGCCGTTGTCGGCAATAGTGACCGTTTTCGCGTCCTTATCGAAACTGATGCGGATATCCAGATTCGGGTCAGATTCCAGCAGGCTACCATTGTGCAAGGCTTCGAATCGCAGCTTGTCGGCCGCATCGGAAGCGTTGGAGACCAGCTCACGCAGGAAAATTTCACGGTTGGAGTACAGGGAGTGAATCATCAGGTGAAGCAGCTGCTTTACTTCAGTCTGAAAACCTAATGTTTCTTTCTGGGCTTCGACAGTCATACGATCCTCAATACGATGTCATTCAATTCAAAATTCGCTAACTCGTATTTAGGGGTGGGTGTTTTTGTTTTCAAGGGAGAAACAATAAATTTCTTTGTTTTTTCTTCTCGCCCCTCAAAACAGCAGGCTCAGAAGTGCGTTTCCCGCTCGCTGACCGCCAGGGCGTCCAGCACCGATGAGTGGAACTCCCGACGGTACAGAATAATCACGACCAGTGCCGCAGCCCCGATAAACAGGCCCGGATGAATAAACCACGCCAGCGTTGCCATAGAAAAGTAATAGGCGCGCAAACCGTAGTTAAAGTGATTGGCTGCCAGGGTCATAATATGGGCAGAACGGGTAGCAAAAACGCCCTGCCGGGTTTTATGACCATCAACATCTTTACACAGCGGCGCGCTGCCAAAGAGTACACAGGTAAAGTTATACAGCCGCAGGCTCCAGGTAAACTCGAAAAAGGTATAAACAAAAATCACCAGCATCACCAACACTTTAAGCTCCCAGAGCTCACGGGTATTGGTTGTCACAAAAGGAATGGTTGAAAGCACACCCACCGCTTCTTCTGAAGCGGCAATCCCTGTCACCAGGCCGGCAATAATCAGAATACTCGTAGAGGCAAAGAAACTGACGCTGGCTCGGAGGCTCTGTAACAGGCTGGCATCCGCAATACGGTTATCACGTCCCAGCAGCCGGTACATCCAGTCACGCCGGTACAATGCCAGAACACTGGCAAGACAGGGGGTTTCCTTACCCTTGTGGTACGCAAACGCGGTATAGCCCACCCATAGAACCACCAGTGCAAGCAGGGCTATCCAGTCAAGCGTCGTACCAACCGATCCAAGTCCTTCTATCATTACTGATTCCTGTCATATTTCTTATTCAAGCCTTAGTGTAATGGCTCTACCTTTGACACCGATGACAAGCCCCGATAACTAGCTCCGATAAGAAGAGCCGATGACAAGTACCGGTACCTGACATATCATAGCCGCTGAGTAAGAGCAGCTTTTATTAGCCCCATACTCTTTATATCGTCACTTACACCGTCACGACCATGATGATCTGATGACTATAGACAACAGCTGTACGCTTTGTAGAAAAAAGGCACCAAATTGTTACTTTCACCAGTATCAGTCCATCAGGCATCGTTTCATTCAGTTGGAGAATGAATGACAAGTTCACAGATTTTACTGGGCTGGGGAGTCTATCTGGCCGGAGTCCTGGCCTGCACCCTGGCCCTGTGGCTCATCACAGGCTCAATTAATCCCCGTGTACGCAGACTGTTACGGGCAGGAACTTTCATCCTGCTTGTCACCCCCTGGTGGCATAGTACCGAAGCAGACCTGTTGCTACCTGCTTTATGGGTGATGATTTACGACGGGCTGTCTGCCGGCTTTCCGGAAATGGCACGGGCAGGCCTGCCACTAGTGGTGGTAACCGCCGTTTGTGCCATTATTGCGACTTCCCTGCCGGTGTCCGACAAAGGGAAAAAGAAAAAACAACCGTCAGACAAAGCGAAACAGAAAGCTGAGAGGCAGCCTCAGGAGCGGCAGGAGCCAACCCTTTAAACCTGGCTAAACCGGGAACCCCGGGTTGCCGGTGAAAACCATTGTTAAGTAAAAACAATGATCACAGGGATGTGGCCTGAAGAATTTTATAATAAATACAACCCGATGTGACTGAGATTTTAACATGTGTGAACTGCTGGGCATGAGTGCCAACACCCCGACTGATATCTGCTTCAGCTTTTCCGGACTAATGCAACGGGGCGGGCGAACCGGGCCTCATCGCGATGGCTGGGGCATTGCTTTTTATGATGGTCCCGGGGTCAGAGAATTCCGAGACCCCTACCCCAGCTGTGATTCTGAAATTGCAAAGCTTGTGCGAAACTATCCGATCAAAAGTGAGATTGTTATCAGCCACATTCGTCAGGCTAATGCCGGAAGGGTCTGTCTGGAAAATACACACCCTTTTATACGGGAGCTATGGGGACGAAACTGGACCTTTGCTCACAACGGTCAGTTAAAAGGTATCAAAAAGCAACCCCTTACCCATTACTTACCCATAGGCACGACAGACAGTGAGCATGCGTTCTGCTGGCTGATGGACGCCATTCGCGAACGTTTTCCCAAACCTCCCAGACGCGCCAGCACTCTGCACCGTTTTATCCAGAAGCAGTGTGATGAACTTAGGAAAATGGGGGTGTTCAATATGCTGCTGACAGACTCCAGGCACCTGTACTGTTACTGCAGCACCAAGTTGAGCTGGATTACACGCAAGGCACCTTTTGATCAGGCCTGCCTGAAGGATGCGGAACTGACCGTCGACTTCGAAAAAGAGACCACACAAACCGATATTGTGACCGTGGTTGCCACAGAGCCACTAACCACCAACGAACAGTGGAACAGGATGGCAGTGGGCGAGCTGATAGTCTTTCATAAGGGGGAGGTTGCCTGAGCGTTCTCTGGTCACTGGAATACCTTATTTCGGTTGCGGAGATCCTGCAAAGGAGCTTCAGGACAGGGCCGGGATTAATGGGCAAAGTAGTCAGGAGCAGAGTAAGAAGAAAGTAAAAAGAAACCCACAGAAATCTCCCGGAACAACCATGTACCGGGAGTTTTCAGCAACGACTTGACAGTTTTTACGCTCGGGTATCCAGCGTTACCGCCTCATCATTTAAAATAAGCGTTATCCGTCACCGTGTGGTCAGTCACGTCACGCACACCCTTCAGCTCAGGAATGCGTTCAACCAGAGTTTTTTCCACACCGTCTTTCAGAGTCAGGTCAACAGCGCTGCAACCCTGACAACCACCACCAAACTGCAGTACGGCAAAACCCTCGTCAACTTCCACCAGCGACACCATACCACCATGGGAAGCCAGGCCCGGATTGATTTCAGTCTGCAGGAAGTAGTTAATCTTCTGGTCCAGCGGACTGTCTTCATTCACTTTAGGCAGTTTGGCATTCGGTGCCTTGATGGTCAGCTGACCACCCAGTTTGTCTTCAGAGAAGTCCACCTCAGCGTCTTCCAGAAACGGTTCGCTGACCCCTTCAACATGACAGTTGAAGTATTCCAGCTCCAGCAGCAGGTCACCTTCTTTTTCCTCACCAGGCTTACAGTAAGCCAGACAGGTCTCGGCATAAGGTGTTCCTGGCTGTGTCACAAACAGGCGAACGCCAATGCCTTCAACGTTCTGCCGTTTCAGCAGACCTGCCAGATATTTCTGAGCGGCTTCTGTAAATGTAATCTTCAAGTCAAATACCTCATTCGGTCAGTTCGCCCATTCTATGCTAATGAGCCACTTCAGGAAAAGGCTGTTTCTTCAGATTACTTTCTGAACCGTTTTCTGCCGCTGGCAGTCGTTGACTCACCTGCTGGCAGATATAGTCACCAATGGGAATGGCAGAGGTGGCTGCGGGCGACGGCGCATTGCAGACATGCAGGCTGCGGGCGACGGCGCATTGCAGACATGCAGGCTGCGGGCGCTTTCTGCAAAAAAAAAGTCATGGACCATAGTACCGTCTCTCATCACCGCCTGAGCCCGAATACCTGCCGGGTAGGGTTTAAGGTCTGACAGTTTCAGCTGGGGGCAGTATTTCTGCACCCGCCGGAGATAGCCCGGTTTCCAGAAAGAATCGATCGTCTCTTTCAGCCCTGTGACCAGGTTATTCCGGGCAGCCCGCCAGAACCCGGCAAACGTCAGCATATCCCGCATATCCTTCAGGCTCAGGTTGATACGCCCATACCCTTCTCGCTTCCAGCCCTGCACCGCATTGGGACCCACGGTCACAGAACCATCCATCATACGGGTCAGATGCACACCCAGAAATGGCAGGTCCGGATCAGGAATCGGATAGATCAGATGGTTGACGATATGATTATGCTGTGGAGCCAGCTGATAATACTCGCCCCGGTAAGGAATAATCTGAAAGTCTGTCCTGATTCCAAGCATGCGTGTCGTTCGGTCAGCCATTAAGCCACTGCAACACACCAGATAACGTGCCATTAACTCCTGATGTCCGGAGTCATTCTGTACTTCCAGACGGATGCAGTGAGACGTCTCCTCCATAAAGACGACGTTGGAGCGCAACTGAACCTCACCACCCAGCTGCTCAAAACAGCGCGCCATGGCCCTGGTCACCTGTTTGTAGTCGACAATTCCCGTCGCTTTTACATAGAGAGCACCAACCCCGGTAATGTTCGGTTCACGTTCCTTTAACGCTTTCGCATCAAGCCATTCCACTTCGATACCGTTTTCCTGACAGCGTTTATACAGCGCTTTCATACGCTGAATCACTGCATCCTCTTTACCTGCCACCAGAACAACAGGTAAACAAACCCACAAACGGTCAGCCACCATAAGCTTCCAGCCCAACCATAGGCTGTACTTAGCCACGGTGAACCAAAATATTCAGGAAGATTATCCAATCTCTGGCTGCGCACATAGCCCAGGTTCTGGCGCAACCGGGGGCATGCTGATTCAGCTGTTCAGCACGCCGAAGCCACAGCACACTGTAACCATATTGCCCGGCAAGGAACCAGCTATTGCCCCAGCAGCACTTATCCGGAAAACAGTTATAGAAAGGGGTTGTAAATACTGGACCCGGATCAATTCTGGACTCAACGTCTTGTGGACCCTCTGGCTGAAGGGATCACTGTGCACGAACTGCCAACATTTCGATACCGAAGCGAGGCAAGTCAAAAAACCTGAAACGATTACTTCAGCAAGCCGGAACAGAGACCGGATGGCAGCATACATACTCTGGCAACGGGCTTTCGATTCCCCGTATGGTGACTGGCGAGCCATGCTTCAAAAAAACGGTGGGAGGACGGCACAAGAAAACCAGGCCTGCCGTCGTGCATCTTGATGCTGTCGTTTTGCAGGAACTGAACAATATCCATCTTATGTGGAAAAATAGTAGGGGCGAAGAGGCTACCCGCCTGAATGACTCAGAGTCATCCGATACCCGCACCACTTTCCAAACAGCGAACAATGACAGCCTGGGCAGCAGCAGTTATAAAACCGCATTAGAAGGGCTTGTTGAGTACACCCTGCCTGAGTCCGGGATTGAATTTGATAGTCAGGCATCCAGTGTTATACCGAGACTGGGAAGAAAGCGAAAGCAAGGACAGGACCCTCCCTTTGAGCAGGAGCTTGAACATTTTTTCCAGTGGCTTGCCGGGCAGGACACCAGCAAGGATGGACAATGGTTGATAACAAGAGTCTGTAAAAATGAGAAGGGCGGCACCATTGAGCCGGGAAGCTATCAGTCACCCCCTGAAGCCAGCGATATTAAAGCAATATCCTGCTTTGATAACGAGCCGGGATACAAAACCTATTTAGATCAGAGGCGCATTCGAAAAGCGCTTAAAAACCCTTCAGCCGTTCTGGTTCAGGACAACATGCTACATGTTCTGCTCAAGGAGTGGCTATCACTGAAAAAACCGCTATAGTCATAACCCATGACTATTCCTGAAGCCACTGCCCCTTTTGACTGAAAACAGTGACCCACACCATTAATATAAATCCGAAGTGTAGGTGAGCCTGCTGACAGGGTTTGTGTTGATGGCTGTCGCTTTGTGCCATGTAGAGAGTCACCGTGTTGGGAGTCGTGTTCCGCTCGTCCCAACCTACAGCTAGGGGGGCTTAAGTCAGTACCATTAACCTTTAGATGAGTTCTTTAACAGTTGCTATCAATAGCGGCACAAGCAGGCATGCCTGTCTCAATTTTCTTGACAGATAAAGTATTTAAGCAGCTGTAAGGGGTTATAGATGAGAAAGTTTGTTATCGGACAGGTTTTTATCATTGTTGCTATTGTGATGCTTTCACCAAATATTTCAGCGGATGATGATTGTCTGAACATTTGTTACGGCAATATTATTTACGGACCTGATGACGTTTATTTTAACAACCAGGCAAAAGAGGCTGAAATAAAGTACCAGGTAGAGTTACTGAATGTGAATGGTACATCTGTTTCCAGCGGGTCGGTTGTTAAGAACATAGATATTTATTACAAGGAAAAAAACCGCGTTAAAAGCTTTGCAAGCCACTATAAAAGCGTTATTGCAAGCAGATATAACTGCGAAGAGTCACACTGGCAGCATGCTAATAATTACTTTGATGTCGGGTGTCAATATAAGACCTTATTACTGACGGTAAGAAATCCACGGGAACTCTACATCACAGCGAAACTAATGGGTGACAATCATTCAGTTATTCACAGCTATACAACCCACTTAAAAGAAAAGTCAGTAACAGAAACATCAGGAAGCGATTATTACTCCTCCGGGCAATGCATTTCAGATTACGATGACAGGAAAAGACCCTTCACTGAAGGTATTGTATCCATTAAGCCTGTTGAAGGGCCGGGTGTTGTTAAGGTTTCTCGTAATACCTACAAGCTGTATGTAAACTATAACGAAACCTCCCATGAAAAATATAAGTATGCCATTGCGCTTCAAATTGAAACATCTAAAAAGAAGAAGTTTTATGGGCTGGTGGTGACTGAGTGCTCGCCCTGCGAGAAATACGAAAAAGTGATATGGCTTGATCCCCATTGGAGTTTGTTACGCCACTTCCACACCAAAGGTATAGACAGATACGATTTCGCGGTCAGTAATGATGACAAAAAAATTATTTTTTGGAACTACAGCAAAAAATTTATAAATCGTAAGTTGGTCTTTCATACCATTCGAAGCCATGTGCACCCACTCCGGATTGACGTCATCAAAGATAGTCAAACTCAACATTGCGACAGGTTTCGAGCAGGTGGGTACAGTCACACCCCCATACCCGATGAGTCTGCTGGTTATTTAGGCGATGAACCGTGCGACTTACCTTCTTCAGCTATCTCTGGAGTAAGTTGCAAGCCAACAACACAGTTCACTAAGCCAGGGATATCTCCCACTACACCATTAGAGTTGATGACCGCCTCTCTTTTACCGGAAGCTCCTACATCAGAAGTGATCTTAATTGCTTCTACAAATATCACCGGGGATGGTGATATTCGGAATCAAACGGGTAACGCAACCCTCCATTCTGACGGCGACAGGCTGGACCCATTTATCTTCAGTCTGTTGGCAGTCGCTGCACTCGTTGCTCTGGAGTATGATTGACCATTTAACGCTTAGCTGCACTGGGTTGATTCCGTTTTTCCTAACAAGCCTGTTAGGTAGCTCCCTCATTTATAGAAAACCGCTTGTCTAATATTCTACTTCTTGTCAGTCTTCGTTATTGGTTTTCAGCATCAGTTTCCTGAACACAACTGCGTTATGGTCTTCAAAACTGCGTTCCGGCTCACCATCCAGTTCAAGGCTCGGGAATTGTTTGAACAACTCGGTCATGGTCAGGTACTGAAGTGGTCCCCAGTAATCAAACAACCTGAGTGGTAAGTAAAGCTCTAATCCATTGTTATTCAGGCCTCAGGCTGCCTGTTTAAAGTACATCTGATCCGGAGTATTATCATCCAAACTCTGATGGGGACGTTCCGAGTTATACAGCTGGAAATAGCTCTTTAGTTCTTGTTTCAGTTGAGCCCCATTATCGAATGCCTTCAGGTAGACACATTCATACTTTACACTGCGCCAGAGTCGCTCCACAAATATATTATCCCGGTAGCACCCTTTGCCATCCATGCTGATCCTGACATTGTGCTTCTTGAGAACACCCGTGAAAGCATCACTGGTAAATTGACTGCCCTGATCACTGTTGAAAATCTCCGGGGCTCCATAGCGATTCAGAGCCTCTTCAAGAGCATCCACACAGAAATCAGCGTCCATAGTATTGGATACCCGCCAGGACAGAACCCGGCGACTGTACCAGTCCATTGCCTCCAGACCCATTTGCCGCATCAGGCGACGGACTCGTTTCCTGTTAATGCAATAGCCTAAGTTGCGCAGGAATGTGTACATCTTTCGTGACCCGTAAAACGGTGTTTTTAGATGCTGCTCATCTATCAGACGCATCATTTCAAGATCCTTTGTCAGATCCTTGCGCGACTGGTAATACGGCGATGATCGTGAAATACCCAACAAACGACACTGCCTGACGACTGAGACTTCTGGATGATGGTGCTCGACCATAGAAACGCGTACGCATTTTTTCAATGATCGAGCTTGCGTGCTAAAAAATCGCGCTCCACAGAGAGCTGGCCAATCTGCCGGTAAAGGTTATCAACTTCATCCTGATGACTTTTGGAATTCTTGTCGGCCTTGCTGCCAAATAGCTCGGCAGCACGTTCCAGCAACTCCCGCTTCCAGGCACTAACCATGGTGGGATGAATTTGAAAATGCGCCGCCAGCTCAGAAGTGGTCTGGTCTCCCTTGATGGCAGCCAGGGCAACTTTAGCTTTGAAGTTTGAACTATATTGTTTGCGTTTTCTGCTCATGATCGCATTATCCTTCTTGCTCTGGGTCAGAGCTTACACCCATTAAAGAGCTAAACAGCCCCCACAATTCCGGGCTGAACGCCTTTCAGCCCGGGTTTACTTCTTCAGCTAAACCTTTGCAGGGATAACAAATATACAGGCGGGTCTGAACAGTCTGGCTCATCGTGACACAGCTATCTGCTGATTGTCTATCCTAAGAATTTAAGCTGGGGGGGGGATACAGAAATGAAAAACAGCTTTATCGCTCATTCGGTTAATACAACAGTTCAAGGGTTATTGAGCGAATACAATACACTGGGTACATCATTCAACATTTATAGTCAGAAAAATTTTTTCATGAATCATGTGCATGAAAAAATACAACAGCATGCCGCTTACCCCCGTTTGAAAAAGGCTTCTGTTTTTTTATACACCTCGCGGGGGTACTGCCGTTTGAGCAATCACAATGATTATGAAGCGGGGCGCAGGCTGTATGATCATTGCATGACACCTGGTTTAGCTGAAGAAGGAATAGCTGCCAATGCCCATGAGTGTACAGCGCTTGTTATTTATTCAGCTCTGAGCAGCACAAACCTGGTTCAGGTTAATCGTGCCATTGTCTTAGACCCGGGGCGCACCCCTTCCAGAAGAATCCTCCATGAGTTTGCCATCATTGGTGAGGTGACGGGCAATAAAACTCGCGTGGCGATGCCCATGGATGGAATAGCTGGTTTTTTAACAAAAAAACTGCTGCCCCGTTCAGAGCTTCCCTGGGCGGTTGATGCCGCTTTCAATGTTGTCTGTCCATTAAAGGATTATATCAACAACCTTGGTCAGGCTATTTCTACTGTTAACCAGGCAGGAACCAGTGGACAGGCTGAAGGCAACAACAGACTGCCTCCGCTCCAGATAGGCCCGGAAATCACGCCAATGGCTTTCTACGCCTTGATTTCTGGTGGCCATTTGCTAGCTATTGAAGTGACTCAGAAATCAACGCGCCTTAATATTTCCGAGAATGAGGGCAAGCTGAACTACAGTGATTTCTTTTAGCCGCAATGAGAGCGCCAGAAAGGCATTATCAAGTACACTACCGTCCGGTTAAGCGTTCCAGATCCAATAGAGGCTGAACTAACCGCTCTCCGGACGAAGAGCGTTAAAATGGTAACATTCTGGCTGAAATGTAAACAGTCACCAATAATCTGGCTATCGAATAACGATTGACCGCTTCTCCACTATGGTAATTTTTTGCAGTATCGCCTTGTTCCCCACCATAATTACTGGTCGGCATAGTGATGGCAGGTGTGGAGGCAGGTGCAAACGGAGAACCGTGATAAGTCAGAAAATTAGTATTGTCACTATTCTGGTATTTCTTCGCCCAGATAGCCGTCTTGTCCAGCCCTTTGTTCAGTGTGTGCTTTACAACCATATCAGTTCCCAGCCAGAAACAGGTACACGGGACACCTCCAGAATTACATTCCCTTCTGCTGATACTGGCAGCAAACAGGTACAGGTTCCCACTATTTGATAACACTGGCGCACCGACCACCCAGAAAGGCCTTCCCGTTTTATCGTTCTTAAAGTGTGGCGGAATGATCGTACTCCTTAACACCATGTCTTCCTGGCTGATGAGACTGAGAGTACCATTCTCAACCCTGAACTTATGCAAACGAAGCGTGGGTTTCATTTCAGGCTGTCCGATTGTAACTGGCCGAGTGGTGGTATTTGACTGTCTGGCGGGTGTTGTCTGGTTAGTATTTACAGCCCTGTCAGTACTGCCAGAGGAACTGTCCTGGTTAAAAAACTCAGGGCTTGCGACAAACGGCGTTTCGTTGTGAATAACAGCTGGAGCGATCAGGGTGCCACCCTCTGCCAGAAGCAAGCCTTCTGCTGGTGTAACAGCCTGAGGATAGATGTAGACACTGGATCTGAATTCAGCATCGAACAGATAAAGAGCTTTTTCCCCCTGGGTAAAAAATCGACCGTCTTTATCGATCACCAGGCCTTTGAGCGGCTGTGTTTCGCTTCTTTGCCGGGCCTGGAATTTTGTCTGCCCACTATGAACATCAAGCACCAGAATATCCTGATTACAAAGCAGGAACACATTGTCGTTTGAAAGTGCCATCTCAGGGCGACAGTTCAGTGATTCTTTCTGATCAGGCTCAAACTGACTGCGCCAGAGCAAACGTGATGACTCCGGGGCTGTAGACAGAAAAGCAGAAACCTCCAGCTTCCGCTGATCGTTTGAGCGTACAGGGGTCGATACCAGAACAACGTCTCCCAATACCGAAATGGCAGCCCTGCCACTGATTTTGGCATTAGTGTATGGAAATCTGTAAACAACTGTCTGATCGGCATGAGAGAAAGCCAGAAGCTTTTTGCCTTCTGTGGCCCATGTTAAACCGGCTTCGTTGTTTGTGGCCATATCGTTAGAATGCTTCCAGTACTGCCTTCCATGCTTTTTGAGTTGAACAACCTCATCCTCCCCATATTCCTCAAATCGGGCAAGGTATATGCCTGTATCATTATTGGAAATAAAAGAACCATTGCTGGTCTTTACCATATGAGTTCTCTGTCTGTAGACATAATCCACAGACCCCGGCAGTTCGATGCTCTTCAGGGTGATCGCTTTGCCGTATTCAGGTTCCGAAAAGGCATATATTCGTTTTTGATCAGTAAAAACAACTCGTCCGGAAGCCTCAACAACGATATCACCGGGTCCTGACAGGCCATCTTTAGAACAAAATATTCCAGTACAGGGTGTCTCTTCAAACAGGTCCAGAGAACTCCACCACTGATTCGCGTCCCTTCGCTTTAGGCGACTGGATTTCTGCTTTAACACTACCTGTTTTAAAGGAAAAGCAATCATTAAAGTATTGTCATCAATGTATTTCACTTGCGGCTCTTCGGACCGCGCTATAGACGAAAGCAAAAGAAGTAAAGCCACTGAAAGACATCCAAGGAGCCAGCCCGGATATCGTGGAACCAGGAAACGATAAGAGACAGGGCAGGCTAAGGTGGAATGGATCATGGCAAGCACTCCTCAAGATGAACAACGAGCACATATCACACTGCAGGCTCATTAAAGACCCCGTTTGACTTGATGTCTACCTGAACCGGTAACAGTTTGCCGAATGCGATCACCCCAAAGGCTGAAACGGAAGAAGCAGCTACAAATATGTGAAAACCACGAATTGATCTGAATCAAAAATCTCTGCATCCTGCCCTGCTTTTTGGTTAGATAAGAGTTACATGCGTCAACTAAACCCTGAGAAACATACCACCGCCGTACTGGTCGTACTGACCCTGTTTGCTGTTGTCGGTCCGGTGTCCATTGATATATTCACACCGTCACTGCCTGCCATCACACAGTACTTCAACACGGACTATGCCACCGCTCAATGGAGTGTGGGTATTTTTATGCTGGGTTTCTCTCTGTCCATGTTGATCGTTGGCCCGCTGAGTGACCGCTTTGGCCGTAAAAATACCCTGCTGGGCGGATACTCCCTGTACCTGCTGGCCACCATTGCGACCCTGACCACCAGCAGCATTCACCTGTTTATTGCTGCCCGTTTTGCCCAGGCAATATTCGGCTGTTTCGGTACAGCTGTTGCGCGAACCATCGCCCGTGATTATTACTCCGACAAAATGGAAGTAAAAATTCTGGCGTATATCAGTGCCTGTCTGACCATTGCCCCAATGGCAGCACCGATTGCCGGTGGTTATATCCAGCAGTACGCTGGCTGGCAGTACAGTTTCCTGGTTATGGCTGCGTTTGCGATTATCGCCATGCTGGCACTGACCCTGCTGCCGGAAAAAGCCGAGCGCAATGTTAACGCCACCACAGGTATGTTCAAAGGCTACTCCGCTGTTCTGACCGATCTGCGCTACATGCGTTTCTCGGTGGCTGCCGGTGTGGCTTTTGCCGGTGCCTTTGTCTTTGTGGCCGGTGCGCCTTTTGTACTGATCGAACAGCTGGGCATTAACCCGAAAGATTATGGCTTTATCTTTGCCTCTGCTATTGCCGCTTATCTGGTCAGCGCCACCATGGGGCCAAAGCTTACCGATCGCCTGAGCCGTGAACAGGTCACCCTGCTGTCTGGTTCTACCCTGGTGGCCGGTGCCCTGATCTCCATCGCCTCAGCGTGGTTCAGTGGTGGCGAGTCCGTCATGGGTTACGTGGCCGGTATTGTGGTCTACGAGCTGGGTCTGGGTATTTTCAACCCGTTGTGCCAGGCTCGTGCTACTGAGCATATGAAGAACAATATCGGCACCGCATCGGGCCTGATCTTCTTTATTGAAATGCTGATGGCGACCCTGATCAGTGGTGCTGTTGGCCTTCTGCCTGTTGCCGGAACCATGACCCTGGCCGCCGTAACACTGGCCTCTGCAGCTTTTGCCTCCCTGTGCCTGATGGGAACTGGCAAACCGGTTGAACAGCTGACTGCCCAGGCAGCATAAACCGCCGAGTGTTGTGAAGTTATTTTGAGGGTAGCCGATATATCGAGTGCAATTAACACACTTGAGGCTGATTATGAAAAAATTGCTGCTTGGTATCGCCAGCTTGGCTGTCTCGTTCCCATTGCTTGCTGGTGACGGTCCGAATCCTTGTGAGTTTCAACACTCCCCTAAGACAATGAATTGTGCTATTGATGAGCTGAGAAGCCCATCGCACTTTAAGTATGGAAAAAACAAAATAGAAAATAACATTGAGCCACCAAAAAAATGGCCTTTGCATCCGGAAGATGCCAGACCCTGAATAATTTCAGCAATAAAAAACCCGCTTTTCGCGGGTTTTTTATTGCTGAAATTATTATGTAATGTTTGGCATGCACCGATGCTTTTTATGTTCTGCCCGGATGTCATGACAAGGGTACTCTGCGATTCTTACTGTAGCGAGTACATCACTGCCGCTTTCTGATACCATTCCAGCTTCATCTGATTGACTCAACAAGAATGAACGGGCTGGAATCTGTACGCATGCCGCAACTATCAGAACAACGAATTCAAGAGGCACAGGAACGTGCCAGACTGCTGCAGGAACGACTGCAACAACAGATTTTAATTCTGGACGGTGCCATGGGTACCATGATCCAGGGTTACCGGCTGGAAGAGGACGACTACCGGGGTGAGCGTTTTGCCAGCCACCACTGCGATGTGAAAGGCAATAACGACCTGTTGTGCCTGACCCGACCAGACATCATTCAGGACATACATCAGTCCTATCTGGATGCCGGTGCCGATATCCTGGAAACCAATACCTTCAATGCCACCACCATTGCCATGGCAGACTATGAAATGGAAGGTCTGGTTCCGGAAATTAACCGTGAAGCAGCCAGGCTGGCCAGGGCAGTGGCTGACGCAGAAACCGCAAAAAATCCGGACAAGCCTCGCTTTGTTGCGGGCATTCTGGGACCCACCAACCGTACCGCGTCTATTTCACCAGACGTAAACAACCCCGGCTATCGCAACGTCAGCTTTGAAACGCTGACCACCGCTTACCGTCAGGCAGCCATCGACTTGCTCGAAGGCGGTGCGGATATCCTGATGATCGAAACCATTTTCGATACGCTCAATGCCAAAGCCGCCATTTACGCCGTTAAAGACCTGTTCGATGAGCTGGGTTTTGAACTGCCCATTATGATTTCCGGCACCATTACCGATGCGTCCGGGCGCACCCTGTCAGGTCAAACGACAGAAGCCTTCTGGAACTCAGTGGCGCATGCTAACCCGCTATCGGTGGGGCTGAACTGCGCCCTGGGCGCTAAAGAACTCCGCCCTTACCTGGAAGACCTGTCAAACATTGCCGACACTTTCGTCAGCGCCCACCCCAACGCCGGTTTGCCCAACGCCTTTGGTGAGTACGACCAGACACCGGAACAGATGGCAGACATTGTTGCTGAATTTGCACAATCCGGACTGATCAATATCATTGGTGGCTGCTGCGGCAGTACGCCTGACCATATTGCCGCCATTGCTCAAAAGATGTCGTCTATTCCACAACGAAAAGTGCCGGTTATCACCAAAGCCTGTCGCCTGAGTGGACTGGAGCCGTTCAATATTGCTGAAGATTCATTGTTTGTAAACGTCGGCGAACGTTGCAATGTGACTGGTTCTGCCCGCTTCAAGCGCCTGATTGTGGAAGAAGATTATGACACGGCACTGGACGTAGCCCGCCAACAGGTGGAAAACGGCGCTCAGGTCATTGATATCAATATGGACGAAGGCATGCTGGATGCCCGGCAGGCCATGGTCACCTTCCTGAACCTGATTGCTTCAGAACCGGATATCTCCCGCGTGCCGATTATGGTGGACTCTTCCAAATGGGAGATCATTGAAGCCGGCCTGCAATGCATTCAGGGCAAAGGCATCGTTAACTCCATCAGCCTGAAAGAAGGTGAAGAGCTGTTCCGTCACCATGCCAGACTCTGCCGGAATTACGGTGCTGCGGTGGTGGTGATGGCGTTTGATGAAGCGGGTCAGGCCGACACCGAAGCCCGCAAGATTGAAATCTGCCAGCGCTCATACGATATCCTGGTGAACGACATTGGTTTCCCACCGGAAGATATTATCTTTGACCCGAATATCTTCGCCGTCGCCACCGGCATTGAAGAACACAATAACTACGCCGTTGACTTTATCAACGCCACCCGCTTTATTCGCGACCACCTGCCCCACGCCATGGTGTCCGGCGGCGTCAGTAACGTCTCCTTCTCATTCCGTGGTAATAACCCGGTTCGTGAAGCCATTCATGCCGTTTTTCTGTATCACGCCATTAAAAATGGCCTGACCATGGGCATTGTCAACGCGGGGCAGCTGGCGATCTATGAAGACATTCCTGCCGAACTGCGTGACCGGGTAGAAGACGTCGTACTGAACCAGACTCCGGAAGCTACCGACGCACTGCTGACCATTGCCGACCAGTATCGTGGCGACGGAACGGCACAGAAGCAGGTGGAAGATTTAAGCTGGCGGGAGCTGCCCGTTAATAAACGACTTGAACATGCGCTGGTTAAAGGCATCACCACCTATATTGTCGAAGATACGGAAGCTGCCCGGCAGGCAGCGGAACGCCCCATACAGGTCATCGAAGGTCCATTAATGGACGGCATGAACGTGGTGGGTGACCTGTTTGGTTCCGGTAAAATGTTTCTGCCCCAGGTGGTAAAAAGCGCCCGGGTGATGAAACAGGCTGTCGCTCATCTGGTGCCGTTTATTGAGGAAGAAAAAGGCGACAAGGTTCGTTCTAATGGCAAGATCCTGATGGCAACGGTCAAAGGCGATGTCCATGATATCGGCAAAAATATTGTTGGCGTGGTGTTGGCCTGTAATAACTTTGAAGTGATTGACCTGGGCGTTATGGTTCCCTGCGAGAAAATCCTGCAAACGGCTGTTGAGGAGCAGGTCGATATCATCGGCCTGAGCGGGCTGATCACTCCTTCCCTCGATGAAATGGTCCATGTCGCCAGTGAAATGCAGCGTCAGGGCATCAATCTGCCGCTGATGATTGGTGGTGCCACTACGTCTAAAGCGCATACAGCGGTTAAAATCGAACCGGAATATCACGATGACCTTGCCGTCTATGTAACAGACGCCTCCCGCAGTGTCGGGGTAGCTACCCGGCTGATCAGCCAGGAACTGAAGCCCAAGCTGGTAGAAGAAACCCGTGCCGAATACGACAAAATCAGGGTTCGCCATCATAAGCGTAACAATAAACGTCAGCTGTTGACCTATCAGGAAGCCCTTGATAATCGCTTTCAACCAGACTGGAAGGGTTACCAACCACCGGTTCCCACTTTTACAGGTGTAAAAGTGTTTGAGGACTTCCCACTGCAACAGCTGGTTGACTACATTGACTGGACACCGTTCTTTATCACCTGGAACCTTGCGGGCAAGTTCCCCGCCATTCTGAATGACGACGTCGTGGGCGAAGCTGCCACCAGTTTATACAACGATGCCCGAACCATGCTGGATGAACTGATTCAGCAGAAAAAAATCAGGGCTCGTGCCGCCATCGGTTTCTGGCCAGCTGCACAAACGGATTTTGATGATATTGAGTTGTACAGCGATGATTCCCGCTCAGAGGTGCTGACCCGTCTGCACCACCTGCGCCAGCAGACACCCAAACCTGAAGATAAGCCTAATTACGCCCTGGCAGACTTTGTTGCACCAAAAGCAACGGGACTGAACGATTACATAGGTGGCTTTATCACCACGGCCGGTATCGGTGCGGAAGAACTGGCAAAAGCCTATGAAGAGGCCGGTGACGATTACAACAGCATTATGGTCAAAGCACTGGCCGACCGGCTGGCAGAAGCCTTTGCCGAGTGCATGCATGAGACAGTGCGGAAAGAGTTCTGGCACTATGCTCCAGAAGAGTCTCTGAGTAATGAGCAGCTCATCAAAGAGCAGTACACCGGCATTCGCCCTGCCCCCGGTTATCCCGCCTGTCCTGACCACACTGAAAAAGCTACATTATTCAAACTGCTGAAGGGTGAACATAACGCACAGGTGTCGCTCACCGAGCATTTCGCGATGATGCCCGCCGCCAGTGTCAGTGGCTGGTATTTCTCACACCCGGAATCCAAATACTTTGGACTCGGCAAAATCACGCCTGATCAGGTAGCTTCCTACGCCACCCGTAAAGGCATTACTGTCGAAGAGGTTGAAAAGTGGCTCAGACCTAACCTGCTGTAATTCTGTCAGGCAGCCTTTCTGTGCGCAGAAGGGCTGCCTTCCTTTATTCAATCCTCGCCAACCTGATTCCGAACCATTACAATCGCCCCTGAATTTTAACCCCCCTTTTCTCTTTTACTTTTCCCATGAGGCAGAGGCAGCCTTGAAGCAGCGCAGTCTGACCATTGTAAAACTGGCAACCCCCATTATTCTTGCCATGCTGTCACAGAGCCTGCTGAACCTGGTGGATGCCGCGCTGATTGGCCCACTGGGTGAAGAGGCGCTGGCAGCGGTTGGGGCGGGCAGTTATGCCAACTTTGTTGCTCTGGCTTTAGTGGCTGGGCTGTCTGCGGGTGTTCAGGCACAAGTGGCACGTCGCTGTGGTGCTGGCCAGAAGAGCCGTTGCGCAGTGCCTGTTAATCACGGGATTATTATTGCCCTGCTCTTTGCCCTTCCAGTCAGCCTTTTGTTAATGATCATGGCACCCTGGATTCTGCAACTGTTCAGCCAGGGCGGTGTGATACACAATGCGGCAGAGACCTATTTTCGTATTCGCGTTATGGCACTGATGGCCGCAGCCATGAGCCTGTCCTTTCGTGGGTACTGGAACGGTACGGGTCAGCCGTCCGGTTTTTTAAGGATTCTGGTAATTTCTCACCTGTTCAATGCCGTAATCAGCTATATCCTGATTTATGGAAAACTCGGCCTGCCTGCCATGGGTGTTGCCGGTGCGGCGATGGGTACTTTCCTTGCCATGTATCTTGGTGCATTACTGAATCTGTCTGTCCTGTTCAAACAGGTCTCTCATCATGGTTTTCTGCAACCGTTCCGTCGTAGCGACTGGCTGAACCTGAAAACCCTGGTCAGACTGGCTGCCCCCGATTCGTTGCAGCAAACCCTGTTTGCCCTGGGCATCATGCTGTTTTTTGCCATTATCGCCCGGCTGGGTACCCGGGAAATGGCTATTGCCCATGTATTGATGAATATTTCGCTGTTCCTGATTCTTCCCGGTATCGGCCTGGGTATGGCGGCCAACACGCTGGTCAGTCAGGAGCTTGGCGCACAGAAGCCGGAGATGGCTATTACCTGGGGTTGGAGTACCGTCCGGATAGCCACAATATTGCTCAGTATTCTGAGCCTGCCACTGTTATTTATCCCTGAATGGGTGCTGGGTCTATTCCTGCATGAGCCGGAACTGGTTAACGCTGCCAGACTGCCACTGCAGTTGACAGGCGTTGGCATTATTCTGGATTCTGCCTCTCTGGTACTGACCCAGACCCTGCTCGGAGCGGGTGCTAATAAGACTGTGCTGGGTATACGATTCGGGGCTCAATGGGGTTTCCTGCTACCTGTCAGCTGGCTACTGGGAACGGTTGTGGGGGCAGGATTAACGACACTCTGGCTGCTGACGATTTTACAGCGGCTGATCAGTTCTGCGGCTTTTATTGTGGTCTGGCAAAGACGGCAGTGGAGTCATATCAGGATTTGATATGACTCCCTTACCAAACGAGTTCTTCTATTGAGTCAGCAACAGCCTGATGCCTGCCTGACGGCTGGATGATGTACTGTAGGACGATAAGACTCTGAAGCGTTCAGACGCTATACCATCAGCCTTTAGCTGTTGCTGCAACATGGCCTGCTGCCGCTGCTGAGTAGCTATCTGTTCATCTGCACCATTAACTCCTTCAGACAGTACAACAGATAACTCTATATTAACCAACAACTGTCGTGAATCATTACGCCTGAGTGCCGAAAGTACTTCCCGGTACGTATCATTACGCGACAGCTGACCGGCGCTGACTGGCAGCCGGTCAATATAAAAAGCCATCGGCGAATCGTCGCTGCCTGACACAGCCCCGGCCTCTACGGTGAATTCATCCACCAGGGTATAAACCCGTCGATTGCCCCGCTTAACGGAGTACACGGTGTAATAAACGACCTCCTCTGGCCTTACCTTCCTACCAAGAAAGTAGTGCTGTTCCCTGCTCATACCGTAGAGTGTTGATACACGAAAGATATTGTTGGCCCAGAAATTACTGTCACCACAACCAAAGCTGTCACAACTGAACAGGGGATCAACATTCCGGGCTTTTAACTGTTGTATAAAAAACTGGTAACCATCGTCACTTTCGTGACCTGATGGCAGTTGATAAACCCGTCTTTCCAGGTGTCCATCCAGCCGTTGCATTTCATCTGCCAGTACGACACTGTTCACCTTTTTCATTGGACTGCTGACAATCGGGTGGTTACTGCGCTGTTCATTGACCCTGAGGCTGACAGAAGCGGCTGGATACGACTGAAGGTCCAGTGCTGTGGCAGTCGTTGGAATAAAGGCTGTCAGCAGAAATACGGTTCTGACAGACGACAGGCAAACTTGCCGGAGGCTATGAATAAGTTGATTCGCTCTAACCATGAGTCGGGTTCTACATCTTGTTATCAACGGTGACAGATTATCACAGGGTTACCAGTACATAACAGTACTGAAAGCACAATGAGCTTTTGTAGAAACCGGAAGGAAGGAAAATATCCTATGACTTGGGCTTGTATGCCTTTATAGCTTTTTCAAGTATTCTTTTGATGCCTGCTTTTCGTTTGGCAAGAATGATGCTGGTCAGCGATTCTATCGTATTCCCCTCCTTGTCCAGCAGCTTTTTCTTGCCCCTTGCTGTTCCTTCTGCATCTTTTTTTAACTCGGATTCAGCAGCTTGCATAATCTTGTCAGAGTTTAAAAAGGCTTTTCTGGACGTCGGCAATAATGGCAGGTCATGGTAGGTTTGAAGATCTTTATGCAGGCGTGTTGTTAATCGCTGTTCCAGAACGGCGTAACTGCGATCCCAGACATCATCCAGAGAGCGTCTGTCTCCCTCTTTCATGACCTGGTCGTGGGTTTCGATCTTGTCGCGCAGTGATGCTACGGCTGAATGTTTCTTGTTTAGCTCTGCGTCCAGCCCTCTGCGCTCAGCATCGCCAGTTTCCGGATTGGCCAACTTTGCCTCAAGCTTGTCAATTTCCCTGAATGTGCTTTTTAAGTCAGCCCGCAGGGCTATGCCGGAAACCGGCTCCAGCCCCATACAGGTTTGAAACAGGAGCTCATGCTGAGCTTTAGGGATTAAGCCTTTTCGAGTCACAGTGCTGGTGATACTGCCCACCATTGCCTCGTCTTTTGCCGCTCCTGCCTGTTGAATCTGCAATATTGTAGAAGCCAGCAATGCCAGTTTTTTCTTGTTCCGGGGTTTAAAGAGAGTGACACCTGAAACAGTAAACGACGAGGATTTAAGGTAGTCGCCATGGGCTCCAAGTTCAATCATGCCATTGAAAAACGCTTCCTGGAGTTCCGGTGGTGGACTGCTTCCCTTGTACTGTTCCTTAACATAATCCATGACCTTGGTAGTATATTGCATAAACGCCTTATGCAGGCTTTTTTCATCCTTCGCTTCCAGTCCGTTTTTGACAATTTCTCGAACAGTATCGGGTAATGGCGACGCCTCTATATTGGCTCTGCCGGAGGGAACCAGTGGAGGTATATCCCGGCTTTCTTCAACAGAGCCACCTACCCCTTCAGTTTGACCTGTCAGAGGTTCAGCCTGAGAAGCCTTTGAAAGCGACTCCATATCGTCGCGTTTTTCATTACCCTGAAGCTGAACATTCTGGATCTGATCTTTAGAATCTCCAGCAGACACAGCCAGTGTCTTAGAGGACTGTGGCATTATTTCGGGCTTCTGATGCCCGGCTCCAGCCTTTGACTTTAAATCAGGCTTGGGAGGGACTGGAGGCTTGGAGGAAGTCTGATTTCTGGTCTTTGGCTTTAAGTTTCGCTTTGGAGGAATTGCAGGCTTGGTAGATGCTTTTGATGCCTCGCTGACTCTGCCTCCATTATGAATCTGGCTGGGTTTGGGATTTTTAAGTATCTGTTCAACGGCTTCATCGGGAAGAACTTTTGCCATCCTCTCCCGAAGTAACATGTGCCTGGACGTACCACCGGTACTGCCTGACTGCTGCTGTGGAAGATATTTTGCCGGTTGCGCAACGCCGGTAATATTGATTTTCCCCAGACCGCTACCGACTAAATGCTCAGCTTTTTTGTCTGAAGCCTTCAATCCAGCAGTCTGAAGGTTCACTGAGAATTGGCTACCGGGAATCTCTGACATAAGGAGTTCTTATTTCATGGTCAAAAGGTGTATTTTTAATAGTAGTTAAATAAGTCTGAAAACTTGCCTGCTTTGAATTAAGCTCAATATTTTAAAAACTTTTGCTTATAAATTGACAACACTCAGTCGTTTTTGCAGTAACCCTGTTCCCTGCGTCAAAAACCGGACTCATAGAATTCACCCACTGATGTTTTATTGTCTTTGCTGTTTTCTTTCAACCATTATCTTTGAACTTCCAGAGAGGCCGAAAGTTCAAAGATAATGGTTGAACTCTAACAAAATCAAGGTATTATAAGCGTCACATGAGCAGTGATGCTGCTCGTCGGAGCGTAGCGCAGCCTGGTAGCGCACCACAATGGGGTTGTGGGGGTCGGAGGTTCAAATCCTCTCGCTCCGACCATTATTTTCAATACTTACAGCGTAAGTATTCACTCCTCTCAAAGCTTATTCCCCAAAGGCTTCCCAAAAAATCCATCTGGTTCCCTTATTCCTCAACGGTTTTCGAATATAGTTCTTCTGCGCTGACGCTGCTTTATGTCCCGATATTTTGGAGCCAGGCAATGCCTTCAAACGTTGCATCAAATAAGCTGTGACCGCTAAAAAAGCCTTCGTCTGGTTCGACTGTAACCGCAGCAATTACGGCGAGTGGTTCACCAACTCGAAGGCTGTTCGACCAGCATAGTTCAATTGATAAACAGTTTTCTAACGTTCCACCATAGTCGAGCGAATATTCCGCCTTTTTGCGCCTGACTTTCTGGCGAGGGGCGGTAAGGCGTGGGGGCTGGATCACCGATCATCGTAACAGTATCTTCCGGGTAGCGAACCTTATGATCTGGATCATAAGTTCTTTGAATGGCTGCACATCGCTCCTGCCTGGCAAGATCAGACAGTTCCTGAGCATCTCTCGCCAGAAAAACCGGCTTCTTGCACTGCTGGCAAAACCGCACATTGTCTTCAGGGGTCTTATCCAACTCTCTCCATTGCTTTGAACACAGGAAGCGGAAGGCAGGGGCTTTATCGGTTTGACTCATTTGCTCACCTTTCTTTCTGGCAGCGGCAATGTAATCCGGAGCCGGATGCATTTCCTGAAAATGAAAAATTTTTGAAGAGTTTTCAGCAACCACCTGACAAGTAAAATCGGATATACAGCGTTTTTTGAACGAAATACAAATCGCCTCCAAATAATGCACCCACATCACTGTATGCAAACCCCGGACTGCCTGTCATCAGTGCCTGGCAGGCAGTTGACCAGTTTTAATATTGTTACTCTGGCCTGGTCGCGTCGTGCTTTTCCTCTTTTTTAAATCGCGTTACTGGCTGTGGGGATGAGCGGCTAGTGGGACCAGTAGACAGTACTTTTTGTACTGTTGCTGCCTCTGTAATGATTCGTGAGATCTCGCTCATAATTATTCGCTCAGACCCAGAATAATAGATCTTTTCCTCTGGAGGGTCTGCTCTTTTGGTCATGAGATTGATAAGTTCCCGGGAGCAGTCTTTGTGATTTGGGGATATATGGTTCTGGCAGAGACGACATGCCTCCATTCGGATCAAGATGTTATCGAACTGTTCAGTTAGCGTTCCAGGTGTGTTGATCGTGCTGGCTTTTTCAACAAGGTGTTTCAGTCTGGCTTTATAGCTGGATATCCGGTCATTCAGTAATCTGTCGAGAGCTTCGTACTGCATTTTCTCTCGCCTTTTCTGTTGGTGAGAGAGAAAGCGTAGCAGTACAAACCCTATGTCCAAATACCGTTTTGTTGTTTTATCTGGAGTTGATATTAAAACAAATGATTCTTTGCTTCATGCCATCACTCAGCTATCCGACTCTCTGAGTTAATTATCCTGATCAGAAATAACCGTTATGGCGAATAACGAGCTATGTACTATCAGTGAAGGTTAAGCCGAGTGAACAGCTGAACCTTCACTTGGATTTTCAGGCAAAATACTATTCAGGCAGTACACAACGATGAAGAATTATCCAGCAACTGTCTGATGACCTGCATAACCCCGGACTGTTCATTACTTGGAGCATCAAAACGGGCAAAGGCTTTAACGTCTTCGTGTGCATTTTCTACAGCATAGGAGTAGTAGCTGGCTTTCAGCATTTCAATGTCATTGAAGTAATCACCAAAACTCATGGTTTGCTCATAGGTGAAACCCAGAGATTTTTGCAGGTATTCAATGGCTTTACCCTTAGAGGCTTCAATGTTCATCATGTCCAGCCAGATCTGACCACTGACCACAACCTGATGCTCTTCGCCAAACTGTTTTTTGAGTACAGGATAGACATTCGCCTCTGTACCGCCAAAATGACAGATGGCGACTTTAATAAAGTCATCTTCGACCGCTAAGAGATCATCAACCTGCTCACAGCGATGATAATACTTCTTTATTTCTTCCAGCGCCTGATGGTCGTCGGTTTCAATGTAGGCTGACCGTTTGCCGCACAGCACCAGGTAAGACCCTTCAATCTTTCGGGCTTCATTTACGATCTGGTTAATTGCAGCCTTCTCCATGGTGCAACTGTAAAGCTCTTTGTCCTGCTGCATGACCAGCGTGCCGTTTTCAGCAATAAATATCATTCGATCCCTGATAGGCTCGAAGGTTTCCCTGAGGCTGTAATACTGTCTTCCGGAAGCGGCGGCAAAAATAATGCCCCTTTGTTCAAGCTGCTGATGCAGATCAAAAAATGCTGAGTCGAGTAAACCCTGTTCATTCAGCAGGGTTCCGTCCATATCAGTAGCAATAAATTTGATAGAAGAGTCTGTCATGTATTACAACGCTGGTTTTAAAACCCTAAAAAGATTAATAGGTTAAATGATTAATAACAGCAAGCTTAATGACTGGGTAATCGAAATACAATGAGTGTAAATCTCATACTTGCCATATGGCGCATACAAAAAAAGCCTTGCCCAACAAATCAGGCAAGGCTTTTTTCGAATACTGACAGCCATTAAATAATGATTAACAGCACGAGGGCCAGTAGCAGTCGGTAAATGACAAATGGCATCAAACCTGCCCGACTGATCATGCCAAGGAAAAAATGAATACACAGCATAGCGCTGACACCGGATATCAATGCTCCGGCAATCAGTTCACTCCAGACCACCACTTCTGTCGACTTCACCAGATCCAGAATCACCAGCAAACTGGCACCCAGTGTAACGGGGATTGAGAGCAGGAAAGAAAATCGTGCGGCGGCTTCCCGCTTAAAACCCAGCATCAGGGCAGCAGTAATAGTGATTCCAGAACGTGAAGTACCCGGAATCAGGGCGATGGCCTGGGCAAAACCAATCATCATGGCAGACTTCAGAGTCATACCTGACATACTGGTTCTGCGTTTGCCAAAATAATCAGCTACGCCCATTAAGGTGCCAAATATCAGGGTGGTTGCAATAATGACATGGGTAGAACGCATGGCTTCGTCAATCCCGTACATTTTCAACAGCAACCCGAAAATAACCGCAGGGAAAGTCGCCAACCCAACATACCATGCCATTCGGCTGTACTCTGTGGTTCCCTTACCTGCCAGTGAAAGGGTCCAGTCACGAATCAGCAACCAGATATCCTTGCGGAAATACAACATAACAGCCACCAGGGTACCTATGTGAACGGCGGCATCAAAAGCAATTCCCTGGTCTTCCCAACCCAGCAGTTGCGCTGGAAGAATCAGGTGTCCAGAGCTTGAAATCGGCAGAAATTCGGTAATGCCCTGTATCAGGGCCAGTACAGTAATTTGGACAGCATCCATAGTGATTAAGCGCTACAACTTGTTAAACGAAAATACAGACAATAAAAAAGGCATACAGGTGCTGCAATCGGCTCCCGTATGCCTTTGAAATACTATTAACAGCCAGTACCCTGGCTACAAACAACTCGCTACATACAGTTAGTTACTTGCGGAACGCATCATAACAGTAATTCGTGGCCTCGATAAAACCTTCAATACTGCCACAATCGAAACGCTGCCCTTTGAATTTGTACGCTAAGACACAGCCTCGTTCAGCCTGAGCCATCAGGGCATCGGTGATCTGTATTTCACCACCCTTTCCTGGCTGAGTGTCGGTGATCAGATCAAAGATATCCGGAGTCAGAATATAACGACCAATAATGGCCAGGTTGCTGGGCGCATCTTCCTTAGCAGGCTTCTCAACCATATTCTCAACGCGAATCAGGTCATCAGAAATTGCCTGACCCGCAATCACACCGTATTTATGAACTTCATCCTCCGGTACCTCCATCACCGCAACAATACTGCAACGGAATTGCTGGTACAACTGTGCCATTTGCGACAACACCCCGGAGCCATCGGTATTAATACAAAGGTCATCGGCCAGAACAACGCCAAATGGCTGGTCTCCAACCAAAGTCTGCCCGGTGAGGATGGCATGTCCCAGCCCTTTCATTTCCCTCTGTCGGGTATAGGAGAATGTGCATTCATTGATGATTTTACGGATACCGACCAAAAGCTCTTCCTTAGAAGAGCCGGAAATCTGGTGTTCCAGTTCATAGTTGGAATCAAAATGATCCTCCAGCGCACGTTTACCCCGACCGGTAACAATGCAGATATCAGACATGCCTGCTTCCAGGGCTTCCTCTACCCCATACTCGATCAGTGGCTTACTGACGATTGGCATCATTTCCTTGGGCATGGACTTGGTGGCAGGCAGGAAGCGGGTTCCGTAACCTGCGGCGGGGAAGAGGCATTTTTTGATCATGGGTGTCCTGGAGTCTTGGGGTAACCTGATTAGAGCAATAGTACAATAAATAGTTCAGCATGAAACAGAGAAAAATCAGAACTTCAGCCTGCTTTCAATTTGCTGGTCTTTAAGCGACCATTTCTCAAGCAACTATATCAACATCAGCCTGATGAAGTGGCTGCCTGTATAACCAGTCAACCACCTTTGGACTAGGAACATAGCCATTGACATACCTGAGCAGCAATTCACTGGTAGTCTTGTACCTGTGTTCACCAAGTGTCCGGTTGATATCATCCAAAGCCCGCTTGAGCTCGCTCCAGGGCATCATTTCTTCAGTTGCGCGACAAATCAGTGGATGTTCGGTTTCTGTTACATTGTCTCCAATAAGTAACTCTTCATACAGCTTTTCACCGGGTCTCAAGCCAGTGTATAGAATACTGATATCGCCATCAGGGCAATCTTCATCCCGAATGGTTAAGCCAGACAAAGACACCATACGCCTTGCCAGGTCAGCAATTTTCACAGGCTCCCCCATTTCCAGAACAAAGACATCCCCACCTTTACCCATGGCACCGGCCTGAATAACCAGCTGAGCAGCCTCAGGAATGGTCATAAAAAAGCGGTTAATATCGGGATGTGTCACGGTAATGGGGCCTCCTGTACGAATTTGCTCACGAAAAACAGGTATAACAGAACCGCTTGAACCCAGCACATTACCAAAACGCACCATCGAAAAATTCGTTCCGTTTCTAATAACCTCGCCTGATCGAACCCCGAATTTTTCCGCGTGGTAAAAAGTCAGGTGAATTTCTTTGCTAAGAGCCTGAAGTGCCATTTCAGCAAGCCTCTTGGAGGCTCCCATAACATTGGTAGGCCTGACTGCCTTATCCGTTGAAATAAGTACAAAGTTCTTAACGCCTGACGCTATAGCAGCCTGTGCCGTGTATAGCGTGCCAATAACATTATTTTTTAACCCCTGGGACACATTGTATTGAACAATAGGAACATGCTTATAAGCTGCGGCATGATACAGGGTGTCGACCTTGTACGTTTTCATCACATCCAGAAGTCTGGTGGGGTCATTAATCGATCCCAGCACTGAAATGACTCTGGTATTATGACCAGTGGCTCGGATTGTCTTTTGCAATTCCTGGTCAATGGTGTAGAGATTATATTCAGAATGCTCAAACAAAACTAATGCTTTCGGCTGCCTTTGCAAAGCCTGCCGGAGCATTTCAGAACCAATAGAGCCACCTGCACCCGTCACCATTACCACCTGCTGGGTAATGTGTTTTGCAATCAGTTCAGGTATAGGTTTAACCTCTTCCCTGCCAAGAACATCAGCAATATCGACTTCCTGAACATCCTGAATTTTAAGGCGCCCGGAGGTCAAGTCTTGCAGATCTGGCATGGTTTTTATGGGAAGGCCGGATGACTCAAGGGATCGAACAATATCGGTCCTGCGCCTGCGACTGACAGATGGTAATGCCAGCAACACTTCTTCAACTCCGGTATCAGAACGCATGGCATTTATTTGAGAAGGCTGATAGACAGGCTTCCCGGAAACAACTCTCCCTCTTAATGCCTGACTATCATCAAGAAACGCGACGGAACGATACTCTTTTGAGTGTTCAAGAGCATGCGCTAATTGAACACCTGCAGACCCAGCTCCATAAATTGCTACAGGTTTACCCCGCTGAGTTCGGGTAGTCGCATTTTTGTAGGCAACAGGAGAAAGAAGAATGTCACGCAATCGATAGCCCATCAACCAGTACCGAACAGCATACCGACTCAACCCGAGAAGCAGAGCAGAAATTAACCAGTACAAAGCAGGAATGCTCCTTGGAACATTCAAACCAATAAATGATTCAGCTACTGTAAACCCAATAAAGGCAATAAAAGATGCCCTGAAAATTGTGAAGGAGACTTGGGGTCCCATGTAGCGCAGGACAGCCCTATAGAGGCCCAGACGTATATAAATGGGTAATGAAACTACAACCGCCAACGCGCAGGACTTGAGGTAAACGGTTGAATAACTGTATATCCAGCCTTCAAAACCAAGACGAACACTAAAGGCTGCCGCCAGGGATAAGCAAATCAGAAGCGTATCAATTCCCAGAGTCACCAATCTTTTTTTTACTCTGGAAAAGCCCAGTATTTTCTCTCTCACAATCATTCCCGAAAACGTACGACCTTAACTTCGAACAGCCGATGCTACCACTTCAGAAATTACATCGCAGGTTTTTCCAATCTCTGCTTCCGTCAAAGTGGGATGCACTAAGAACATCAAACTGGTTTCGCCCAGCTCCTTAGCAACTGGTAAACGTTTTTCAGGTCTGTAGCCAGTGCCATCAAACGCTTTTTCAAGATACACTTCAGAACATGACCCCTGAAAACAGGGAACTCCCCGTTTAACCAGCTCGTCAACAATACGGTCACGACTCCACCCAGCTCGAAGGTAGTCAGGTCTCAAAAAGACATAGTGCTTATAACAGGCATGCTTAATATGGAAAGGTACGACGGGTACTCTCAAAGCAGCAAACTGTTTGCATACTTCATTAATACGCAGAGCATTTTCCTGTCTCTTTGTCGTCCAAATCGGCATGCGGCGCAGCTGAATTCGCCCAATAGCTGACTGCATTTCCGTCAAACGCCAGTTAGTGCCAAAGCTTTCATGCAACCAGCGAAAGCCAGGAGGGTGCTGCTGGTTATATACAGCATCATAGGATTTGCCATGGTCTTTATAAGACCACATTGTCTTCCATAAATGCTCATCATTAGTGGTCACCATGCCGCCCTCACCACCGGTTGTCATGATTTTATCCTGACAAAAAGACCATGCACCGAGATGACCGATACTACCAACCGGCCGCCCTTTATATGTAGCTCCGTGAGCCTGAGCGCAATCTTCAATCACAAACAAGTCATGCTTTTCAGCCAGCTCCATAATGTCGTCCATTTCACAGGGCCAGCCCGACAGGTGAACGCAAATGATGGCTCTTGTCTTATCCGTTATCACATTTTCGATCGTCTCTGCCGTCACATTCTGAGAATCAGCATCAACATCAGCAAAGACCGGAACAGCACCTGCGGTGACAATAGAGCTGGCAGAAGCCAGAAAAGTGCGGGAGGTAACAATGACTTCATCTCCTGCCCCAACAGGCAGTGGCCTTTAATGCAAGATCAAGCGCTACTGTACCGTTTGCTACAGCAATGGCGTACCCGGCCTGACAGAAGTCGGCAAATTCTTTTTCAAATTCACGTCCTTCATTTCCTGTCCAGTAGTTAACACGGTTAGACAGCAAAACATCAGAGACTGCATCAGCTTCTTCTTGAGAGAAGGAAGGCCAGGGGGAGAAATTTGTATTTAACATGACAGATTCAATTATAAAGAAGAGCTTGGTTATCCGAAAAACGGAGAAACAACCAGATTACATCGGTAAAATATGTTTGAGTTCTGATAATGAATGGATTATGAACTCAGCCTGAAAATCAGGTTGTACAGCTGCATGACTGTACTCACCGCTATCAGACGATAGACGTACTGTCATCCAGCCCATTTTTTTTGGCGTAACGAAGTCTTTATTAGGGTTGTCAGCAATATATACACATTGCTCAGGTTTAACTCCAAGCCCGTCCTGTACCAAAATATAGGGCTTCGAATGGGGTTTCCAAAATGCTCTTCCCAGTTCATCTGTCACACAAATTGCCTGAAAGTATTCTGAAATCCCCAAAGCTTTAATTTTGTTGCGTTGGGCTTCCTGATAACCATCAGTTATTAAACCTAATTTGTACTGACCTGAAAGCCAGTCGAGAATATTTACAGTATCCGGACTTAAAGTTATAGAAGGCACGTGACTACGATAAACAGCAATCAACCTTTTAATTAATGCTTCATCGTATTCGAAGTTTAAACGATCAAGAACTTCATTAAAAATTCTCCCCCTGTGACCTTTTTGAAAAAGGTGTTGAGCGTGACGATAAAAACCTGGAACACCAAGCTCTTCACAAAAGTATCGATCAACCGCTTTAAATCCACTCATTACATAGCTGGCTTCAGGATAAAGCGTATCATCCAGATCAAAAACAACGGCCTTTATCACCGGATGTCTTCCCCCTTAACTATAATTTCATCGTCATAACGCAACATGGCAAGATCATCCTTCCAGCATTCCTGATGAGCTT
This sequence comes from Endozoicomonas sp. NE40, assembly GCF_040549045.1. Lineage (NCBI taxonomy): Bacteria > Pseudomonadati > Pseudomonadota > Gammaproteobacteria > Oceanospirillales > Endozoicomonadaceae > Endozoicomonas > Endozoicomonas lisbonensis. The sequence goes on from NZ_JBEWTB010000002.1 coordinate 84,018, forward strand.
CACACTTACGACCTGTTAACTCCTGAATGATCCATTTTGGAAAATCCGCGCCAGCATGAATGGTAAGAGGATGGCCACCACCAAACCGGGGATTAATTTCAATAAAACTAATGCTTCCGTCAGGTTGTTTAAAACACTGAACTGTCATACACCCCACTGCATGAGGCAAAGCATTCAGAACCCGGGTGACTGCAGCGATTATCTCAGGATCATTAACGGTCAGACCTTTACTAACTTCACCACCTCGTGTTTCAAGCCTCAGACGAGGAACAACACAGCGAACCTTGCCCTTGAAATCAACATATGCATCGCAGGTATATTCATCACCTTGAATATATTCCTGCACCATTGCGTTGTTTACATAGTCTTTGAAAAAATTCAGCTCTTTCCGACTACTGACGACATGAACACCAACACTGCAACTACCATCCCACGGCTTAACCAGTAGGGGAAAATCGCTTTCAGCAATATCTTCCAACTCTTGATTACTATAAGTGTGTGGAGTATCAATTTTATTTTTTACAAAAAACTCGTAAGTATTTTTTTTATCAAAACAGATTTGATTGGTATCATAGTCACAAACCAGAACTTCTGTCCCTATCACTTTGAACTTTTCTCTATTTTCAGACAACAATGTCAAATCAGTATCAATAAGGGAGACAAGAAGCTTAATGCTTTTTTCTTTGCACACAGAAACAAGCGCATCAATGTAGTCCGGCGAAGATACCTTGGGAACATTTATATAATCATCAGCAATAAAGCCTGCAGGTGCACTTGAACCTGCATCCGCTGCAATGACATGCCCTGTGAGATTAAGTTCGGTAAGTGTTTTTTTTAAATGACGAAGTAAAGAAACTCTTCGCCCTGCTGCAGTACATAAAATATTGAAACTTGACATGACACTGTATTTTAGAATTAAAACCAAGAAATATAAGGCTTTATCAATACTTATAACTCTGACTATTAGTTACTTCTTAGAATTCTCAACATTACGATCATCTTGCACTGAACTTCCTGTAAAAACAGGCATCGTTGCATGGTTATCAGCACTGATATTTTCTTTACAAATAACTTTTTTAATAGTTAAAAATAGTATTTTAAAATCAAGCCAGAGACTGTGATTGTCTACATACCAGACATCCAAATCAAATTTCTTTTCCCAGGATATTGCGTTGCGGCCATTGACTTGAGCCCAACCCGTAATGCCCGGCTTTACCTCATGACGTCTGTATTGTTTTTTGGAGTAGCGCGGCAGATACTCCATTAAGAGTGGCCTTGGGCCTACTAGGCTCATATCACCTTTGAGTACATTCCAGAACTCGGGAAGTTCATCAAGGCTGGTTCGTCGCATGAAGTCGCCGAAAGGCGTAATACGATCTTCATCCGGCAGCTGATGCCCCTCTTTTCCTACAGAATCTTTCATAGTCCGAAATTTAATCATTTCAAATGCCTTGCCGTTTTTTCCTGGACGTATTTGCCTGAATAAAACAGGTGAAGCCATTGTCTTTGAAACTTTAAAAGCAACGTATGCCATTAACGGAGTAAATACAGCAAGTGCGAACAAAGAAATAACGATATCAAAAAAACGTTTAATCATCAGCGTTTAGTAATTTATCTATAGTTTTAAAAATTCGTTTGTAAGTTATATTTCTATCGAAATTATTTTCACCAATACATCTACTACTATTTGCCATTTTTTGCAATTTAGCAGCATCTGAATTCAACTCAACTATCTTATTAGCCAAATCAGAACTATCACCTGGTTCATAAAAGCAGCCAGCCGCATTACTTTCAATCAGATCTCGGACTTCCTTATTTTCTTGGCAACTTAGAACGGGTAATCCCGTACAAAAATAATCTGAAATTTTATTAGTGACACTCTGTGCAGCACCTTTTCTTATTGGATTAAGAGCTACATTACAAGTTTTGATGATTGAAATCATTTGATCATAAGGCATTGAACCCAAAAACTTTACATTAGAAGCTGATAAGTTTTCAGCATATCGCTGTACTTTCATACGGTGTGGCCCATCACCTATGATCAGTAGCTCAGTATTAACATTTTTTTTATCTAACTTCGAAAATGCTGTAACTAGAGTATTAATATCGTAGCTATGACTGATAGTACCTATATAAACACACCTGAATGTGTTGCTCGTTTCAAGATAATTGGAGTTAGTATTAATTTGATCTATCAAGGCAATATCTGCACCAATATAAACAACATCACTATTTAGGCTAACGTTTAAATTATTCTTTACATATTCTTGGTAAGTATTTGAAACACTAATTAAAAAATCAGCATTAGCAAAAGCTTTTTTCGCTCTATAAATAAATGGTTTAAATAAAAATTTAAAAATTTCTTTATTTAAAAATGGTAATGCAGAATAGATAGAATGAGGCCAATTATCTTGAATATCAATAACAAAAGGGATATTATTTTTTTGAGCAAAGCTGGACAAAATAATATTGCTTTTTATTAGAGGGTACGCTGAATAGATCAGATCAGGCCGATCTGTTTTTTGTAAGTACGACTCCAAGTTATTACAAAAAACTGTGTGGCTATACAACCTAGAAAAGGAGACATTTTTTCTATAACCGGGTTCATCCATTAACTCAAGCTGTAAATTTTTTATCTTAAATTTATCATTTCTCTCTCTATGCTTTTTCTCAAAATGTGAGTATCGACTAGTCAAAAGTGTAACATTATATTTTTTTGAAAGCTTTATGGCTATATATGAAAATCTATTAAAATATGGTTCTCCTGGCAAATTACAGTAAGGTGCTACTAGTAATATTTTCTTCATTTTAGAACTCTCAAAAACTGTTCTTTTGTATCAAGTCTTAATTTTTCATATCGTTTTATTGTTTTATTGTAATCTATTACTTTTTCAACAGTGCTACTATATAACAGTTCGTTGAGTTTTATTGTCCAGCTAGGAAACTTTAAATTCATTTCAAACAAGTTACTAGAACTTATTATAGGAAGCCTATATTGAATGGCTTGAAAAAGCTTGTTTGGTAAGCAATAGCGATAATTAAGGCTATTAGAATGGGGGACATGAAAAAGAAGATAATTGTAATTATTCAGAAAATCTAAATTATCACTTGAATATTTACCACACATTTTTATAGTGCCGTTTTTAAAATACTTGCTACTTTCTATATATTTCTTACAGCTATCAGATGCCCAGACCCCATATAAATCAAGAGTATATCCACACGCGAAAATTTCATCTAAAGAATCAAGTGGCAAGCGGTCTTCGTATATTAATCCAAAATATACAAGCCTTTTTTTAGCATCAACGTTACAGCATGTCATCGAAGTATCGATGCAGGGAATATTACTGATGACGTCAGGCGATTTTCCATACCTCTGATAGTATATTTTCGACAATCCCTTTGAAACCGTGATTACACTCACGTTCAAGTTGAAAACAATAAATTCAAGTATATACAAAATTGAATTTCTTATTTTTAACTGAAGTGTTTTTGCAGAATTAATCTCATTTATATCATGAATATCATATATACAATTTAGATTTTTCCAAAACAATAATACTTTAAAAATAATCAAGTATGGTAATGAAGCCTGCTGATGAAAAATAAATGTATATTTAGAAGTATCATTCTTAACACAGAGTACTACTAAAATTATAAGAGATTTGATTGATAGTTTTAGGGGAGTACTCTCAAATAGTTGATTTTGTAACTTAAAGCGTGTTGAATATTTAGGGTCAGGCTTGAGCAAGTGGAATACATTTTTACTTTGCACCAAATATAGTCTCGCACTCATATTGTTAATAGATAATTTAAATTTTCAAGACAGTAATTCTTCAAACAGGATACGGTCTTCCGAGTTATTAAAATTAGAGTTATGCCATAAGAAGGTAAATTCCCCTGAAAACTTCATGGATAAATCTTTCAATTTGTTCACATAGTCATTAGTTTTTTTTGAATACCCCATATTCAAATATCTTTCTGCTAGAACTGTACATTCCATAATAATCAATGGCCGCTGACGCAAATTAAGAGCACATTTTTTCTGCCAGCTCCACATTTTAAAAGTGTTAGATGTTCCATACCTAAAACCAGGATGATCAGCATAGCCACCAGTTGTATCATATGAAAACCCAGCCATATCAAGATAGTCGGGCGTCTTAGTTACATCCCACCTCAAAAAATGCTGACGATTACCATTTATTTCCGCTGCTATATTATTACTGTAACAAACATCTAAAAGTAGTTTACGTTCTTTAAATATCTGTTCAGCACTAGAAAATGAATTATAGCTTCCATGAAGACCAATCTCATGACCACGATCATGAATACTTTTCAGTAAGTTTATAATTCTTGGATTTTTAAGTGAATAGCTTCCATCAATTCTTCCGGCTGGATTATCAGCAATAAAATAAAATGCTGCTTTATGATTATTTTTTTCACAAGTATCCATATACCAGTTAAAACAGTCATAGGGATCTTTGTAAGATCCTGATAATTTCTGAAAAATCGACAATACAGAAGTTCCAAAGCTAGCGATACTCTTTCTTTTGAGTATATCACCTGCTAACGTTCTAGAAATATTCAGGGGACTACTAAATCTCGTATCATATGGAACATCAACATCACAAGTTACCTGAATTTTTGCAGTCCTTTTTTTCCTCTCGACATCTGGCCAAAGGCTTTTTATTGTAAGCCAGAGAATTTCTACATATTGATCAACAATTGGCTGCTCAAGTAAACCGGCCTTAAAAGCCATAGATTCAGATGCTGGAAATCTACTATGGCTATCTAGCTCATGGTTTATTGCTTCTTCATATCGAGACAGCATGAAAAAGCAGCTACCAAAAATGTCGATAGGTAAGAACAGTGATTCTGCTTTTTTACTTGGAAAATTTTCAACTCTGTTCATTCCAAAAATGACTGGTAAAGAAGTTGTGCCTGACAATTTAGAATTCTTAATTAATGCACATGGCAGAATCCAGTTTTTTAATGGTAATTCTGGTAGCCCTAATTCCTTAGCAAAAAAAACATCTGGTAAATTTATTTTTCTCCTATATCCATCACTTTTATGTTGAATTGTGTATTGATCAAAATCATAAGGTATTGCCTCAAAATCAAGACCTAAAAAATCATTAATAAGAACCTCATGAATATAAGCTCTTTCGGAAAGGTAAGAATTTGGATATAGGATCTTGAGCATGCTAAGGTGATTACTTATTACTCTGAGAGTATTGCTTGGCTGTTAATAGCAATGCTAATGGCAGGCTGTTTGTTTTAGATAAGGAGAAATAAGGCGTTTGTATAGCTCCAAACGCTTTGAAAAAATTTTCAATTGGCTCAATCATAGAGCCTTCAAAATCAAAACACTTTGCTACAGTTTTGCTAAATTTGATAGCTTCCCACATTGCTAAACTTGTAGCACCACTATTACGTAAATCTGGATCACCACCACCCATAAGATAATATGCATATTCATTATGCCAAACAATATAAATAGCGGCATGTATAATATTATTTTCATCTCTGGCAAAGAATATTCTTCTGCACTGTTTTTCCAGACATACTTTATCAAAATCAATAATAAATTTTTTTGAATATGGCAGTGTTAGCCCTTGTCGCGAAAATGTTTTTTTATTAATTTCAATAAAGTCTTCTATAGAACTATTCGAATCAACAACTATTTTATTTCGTCCTTCCGCTTTCTTTATTTCTTTACGAATATTACCTGAAAAGTTATTCCACAACTGGTTGCTATCTGCAATGTTACTTAAACGATATGTGTATCTTGTAGTTTGATCAAAACCTTCCCAATAAAAGGGTAGCCAGTTAGTTAGACTTGAATCAGCGTTTATTTTACAAAAATCATATTCAGGTAGCCCTTCTATCAAATCATTTATTATCCTTTTTTCGTAAGCTAATTTTCGTTCATATTTTTGATTGTCGGGGTACTTTAACCATGGCCCAAGTGTCTGTGTGAGTTTTGGCATTGTAATTAGTTTAAAACCATATTTTTTTTTAAAAACATATGGTAATGCTCCTACGATATCCCCCCCTTTTTCACTAATCACTACACCCCAATTTTCGTTACCTGCTACAGCATCAAGCCACCAATCTTGAGAAAAAATAGGTATCGTATGCTCTTTTTTACATAGTTCTCTATACTTTTGTTTGTTTGAAAAATCATTCAATTCCAAATACCTAATTTTATCAAAATATAAATTAATGTGTTTTTCATTTTTAATGATACTTTCAAATTAATAATACCATCCTTGCACACTAGGAAGTATTTACTATTTTTTTTATATATCTTACCAACTTTATAGTCTGATGTATCACACTTATGATAATCTAAAATTTCCCAACGCTGCCCAGAGTAAAGCCATCTAGGTTGTGGTATAGAATTTAGCCATGACTCAGTGCCTCTTAGCAAATGCCAAACTCTGGTTATTTCCCATTCATACCAACTAACAATTTGACTGTGTTCTTCAGGCTTGATGTTTCTCGCAATTTTTAGTTTAGTAATCGGTTGCTTTGTTCTTTGTAATTCATGTCCAAGTGATATTTTCTCAATAAGTCGATAAAGCATTCTTACTGCAATATCACCAATTGCATGATCATGCATTTCTGGCGATTTCATACCTAAAGGTACAGGATATTTTTCTTGATAAATTATATCTCCTGTATCCATTCCTTCATCAATATAATGAAGAGTCACTCCGAACTCTTCCAGCATATCATAGTATTGCCAAAACCAAGGGTTTGCCCCTTTATAGTAAGGTAAATAAGAAGGGTGTATATTAACAACACCCAGTCTAGGGATTTCGAGTGTCGTTTTCTTTAGCAGCTGCGACATTGAATATACAATAATCAAGTCTGGATTTTTTTCATCTATCCAGCTATCAAAACAGTCATAATTATTTTTTCTTAGATAGTAATAGTCTAACTTTTCTTCTTTGCAGTATTTTTTTAAGTCATTATGATTGAGAATATTTTTTAGCTTTTTTTTGAAAATTGTGTCTTCCTTTCTAAGTGATGATTCACAAATTCCAACTATATTAACTTTACTGTTTTCAACTAAAGGCCTTATTATGCGACTAATGCCTTGTGTTATGATAACTACTCTAATTAATTTATTCATTCAAGTATTTTGATCTAAACTTTTCAAACTTACTAAGCTCATAATATCCTATATATTCATTTTTATTTTTATATTGTTGACATTTATCCTTTTTAATTTTTTTAATTGGTTTAGCTGGATTGCCCGCGATTACTTGATAACCGTCTGTGAATGACTTTGTTACTACTGATCCAGCAGCTACTACAGTATGATCACCAAGTGTTACACCAGGTAAAATTACACTATTCATTCCTATCCAGCAATATTTCCCAATCTTAACACTTGATGGATTGTGTTTTCGATAATCATTTATGTCATGATTTCCAGAAATAATGCCAACGTTTGGTGCAATTATTGTATAGTCACCAATTTTTACTTTTCCAATACCTTGAATATAACAACCTGGTGATAGTCCTGGCGCTGTTCCTATTCCTATAAGTATATTATTTACAGAAGTTACTCTGCTTGTACTATCAACAGGCCAGTATGGTACTTTTTTTGGTAAAGCTTTATGTTTAAGATAGCTTGTAATTTTTATCGGCGCGGAGGTGCCTTGTGTTTCCAAAAAGCATTTAACTATGGGAATAAATTTAACAACAGATAAACATCGTAATAATATTTTGAGCATCGAATTCAATTTAGCATTTAATAGAAAATAATTTTATGCTATTGCTTAGCATACTCACTCTTAGTTAGGCAGTACAACTAAACATAATTAAAAATTATGTTATTTACCCTTAATCTAGATACTATTGGTTAAAATGTCTTTTTAGATATTGAATGGCTAAATAGCTATTAATATTAGCCTTACCTAAAGCTTTCATTTTCAACCTATAAATGAAAAATTCAAGCTTACTTGATGAAATACCTAAATTATCATCTTGGTTATAGATTGATTTTAGTTTATTTATAATTTTATAAATCTTATTATATTCAATGTTATTACCCGTAATTGCAGGCAATTTACTACTCATTTTATTCGCAATATAATTATCGTATTTTTTATAAAAGGATCTTCTAAATCTTTTTTCAGTATCAATCTTGGACCAAATGTTTACTATTTTTTTGTCCCAGAGCGGCAATCTCCATTGATAACCAAACCACTCATAGACCCTGGTTGAATTTATTATGAATTTAGCCTGCCTCTCTTTCCAATTCCATCGTTCAAATTCATCCACAGCTTCATCTCTGGTAAATTTATTTTTATTTGTAAGTAATGAATTTAATCTGGATGAAAAATTCATCGACAAGTACTTTTCACTTCTCCTTATCAATCCATAGTGCGTTTTGTATATACATTGTACTATTTCATTTCTTGTTAGAGTTTCTTTGTGGAATAAAAATTTTGGTATATGACCACCTGCTATAAAATCACCTGTATGGCCAGGTATAAATACTGCATCGTCTGGTACTAATTTGTTTGCTTTTAAATATTGAACTGCTGGCCAATCTTGCAAAAGAGCAACAGACGTTAGATTACTAGCATTTCTTTCATAATTTCTAAAGTTTTTTGACTCATAACAATGATCCCACATAACTTTAGTATATGGCACAAAGAACCACTCATAACCAAGTGCATCTGCCGTCAATTTAGAAATTTTTGATTCTTTGTTATCTGAAGCACCATACGTAAAACATATAACTTTTTCATAACCCAAACGTTTTAACATAACCACAATCAAGCGCGAATCATATCCGCCACTTAGCGGAACAACTACAGTTTTATCATTTAGAGACTTAATCAATTTACTAAATACGCTTTGATAAACAGAATCCATTCTCTCTAATAGTTTTATTTCTGTTTCGCAGTAAAAGTCTCTATGAATATTTAGTATATCCTTTTTTTGTTTATCTAATTCCCCTGTATTACTAAATTCCAAAATTTCCGCGGCTTGAAGTTGTTTGATATTTTTTATAAGTGTATGAGAGCCTGTAACATAACCTGTCTGACTGAACTCTAAAACTGACGTTTTATCTATCTCTTCGGCCATCAGCTTACTTCTTAGAAAATTAGCATCATCAGATACTAATAAACCAGATGATTCTTCAGCATAAAATAAAGGAAACGATCTAGTTTGATCCGAAATAACAAGAGTTTTACTTTCAGATTCTACAACACAAGAGTAACAACCATTCAAATTCTTATTAATTTCTTCTATATTTTCTATTGAATGAACATATTCACAAAACTCTTTTCCTGTAAGATAGGAATCATCTTCCAGCCATGCATACCCTTTAACACTAACACCTTTTGATTTATGCCATTTAAAGCCTTGATTATTTCTTAGATAGACATTCATATTAATTAAAAAACAGCCTGTATATTATAAACTGAGTCATATATATGGGCAGAATTATACCCATTGTACTAATAATTTTTAATTTACTCACTCCAGATAAAATCAATATAATATAACTCTGAGCAACCCATAATAGCATTCCAGTTAAAGCAAAACTTAAAACAACATGATCAATAGGCCAACCACTCACACTGGGTATAACGATTGATAATGCTCTAGCAATGAAAAAAATAACATTAACAGCAAGGCCATACTTTTGCTTCTCTAATATTGTATAAAGATTAGAAATTGGTGAAGCAGAAAAAACAAATAATAGCCATACTGATAGATATCTAGCGAATTCACCTGATTTTTGCCAATCTCCTCCAAAAGCCATACTAAAAATCGATTCTCCATAAAATGTTATTATTGACATACAGGCAGCACCTGTTATCAGCAATTTCAAGTATGTGTTTATGATCAGGTTAGAAAATAGCAATTTATCATTTTTTAATCTTGCTGCTTTCTGAAAAAAAACTTGCGCTACTGCAGCTCCCATTACTGAGATTGGTAAATTCAAAACTCTATGAGCTAGAGCGTATTGTCCAACCAATATCGAATTAAAATACAGTGACAATAACAAAACAGGAAGTTGAACAGAAAGGGTATTTAATAAAGCTGACCAGACATCATATTTTGGAAAACTCTTATATCGAACAGCTACATCTTTCATACCAATTATTGAAGATGGCCTACTGAGCTTCGCTCTATACAAAAGTACAACAACTATAGCTAGTTGACTCAAAATAACTGATGCAATCAAGCCATACTCTATATCATATATTCCGAAACTTAATGCGACTACAGCATTTGTAATAGCTTGAACAAATCGCCCTTTCGCCATTATTTTATAATTTTTTTTCCTGTTATGGTAATTGCTCAGTGCTTGCCAAAAACCTATTAACAAAATGCTTACAGGTAAATAATAAAGCCAATAAAACAATATTGGCTTAGAAATAAAGCCTGTTATTATATCTTTGAATACTATTAGAAGTACACAAACCATCAAGGCAAGAATAATAGAAATAAAACAAGACAACCAGAATAAATCATTTGCTTTTATTTTACTTTCAGGCAGCATAATAGCAAGTTCATAACGCCCGTTTGCTACAACTCCAAAAACCAACGTTATAGACATGTATAATGCCCACATTCCAAACTGCTCTGGAGAGTAGAGTCTGGTTAATAATGGGCTTATTAGAACCGGAATAGCTTGAGCTGCAACAGTACCACCCATAAGAGTGAGTACATTTTTCATAAAGTCATTATTTGAATTCACTATTCTCATTTCATAACTGCTTTTTATACTATTTTTTAAGATAAAATATAGCTTTGTAACTCATTTATTTTTCTTGTAATGCTTTTTTGAGTATTAATTGTTAGTACTGGTGAAAAAGGTAAGCTTATTACTCTTCCTGAAAGGTATTCACTAACATTAAATCTTTCTGAGGAAGAAACAGCAGGCTGCAAATGCAAAGGCAACGGATAATGCACCGCCGTAGGCACGCCCACCTCTTTAAGCCTACTCTGCAAACCATCCCTATCATCCACCTGAATAGTATACTGAGCAAACACACTGCTATTATGCGATTCAATAAAAGGCGTAACCACTTCAGGCACAGTCGATAAAAGGCGACTGTAACTCTCGCCAATCTCAGCCCTTTTCTTTACCTCATCATCAAACACTTCCAGCTTAGCCAACAGAACTGCAGCCTGAATCGTATCCAGACGACTGTTCACCCCTACCCGAATATGGTGATACCGGCGATCCTGACCATGTCGTGCAATTTGACGAAGTACAACTGCCAACTCGTCATCATTGGTAAACATTGCCCCCCCATCGCCGTAACAACCTAAAGGCTTGGATGGGAAAAAGCTGGTACATCCAATGGTGGTTAAGCTGCAGGAGCGCTTGCCTTTATAAGTTGCACCAAAGCTCTGGGCACCATCCTCAATCACAGGGATATTGTGCCTTTGGGCAATCTCGTTGATAGCATCATAGTCAGCACATTGTCCATACAATGAAAACAGGAATAATCGCTTTGGTCCGATCTGTTATGGCTTGTTCCAGAAGTGTAGGGTCAAGATTATAGGTTCTGGGATCAACATCCACATACACCAGCTTTGCGCCCAGCAATGCAGCGGTTTCAGCGGTTGCAATGTAGGAAAAGGCCGGGGTGATCACCTCATCTCCTGGTTCAATGCCACACGCCATCAATGCAATCTGCAAAGCGTCTGTGCCGTTGCCACAGGAAATACAGTGTTTTACCCCTACGTAATCCGCCAGTCGTTCTTCCAGTTCGTTCACTTCCGGACCCAGAATATACTTTCCGTGTTCCAGCACGGCTTTTATACGACGGTTTACGTCGTCTTCAATGCGTCGGTATTGGGATTTGAGGTCAATAAATTGCATATTGTTTCTATTCGTTCTATATCTTGCTGTACAGATAATGCTACGGAGGCAGAACACCATGGCCGAAGCACTCTACAAAACGGATTTCTATAGCTGGACACAGCAGCAGGCCGGTTTAATTCGACAAGGACGACTGGGAGAACTCGACTTGGATAATATCCTTGAGGAAATCGAAAGCATGGGCAGAAGTGAACGCCGCCAGCTAGGCCACCGGCTTGATGTTCTGCTTATGCACTTGTTGAAATGGGTATACCAGCCTGAACAGAGGAGCAACAGCTGGAAAGGCTCTGTTATGGAACAACGTTACCGCATCAACCGGCTTTTAAAGGCAAATCCGGGCTTAAAACCCGAAATCACCGAGATTATGTCAGAGGCTTATGATGCGGCACGTATAACAGCTTTTAAAGAGACGGGCTTGCCAGAAAACACGTTTCCTGAAGATTGCCCGTGGTTTTTTAAGCAAGTCATGGATAATGAATTCTGGCCTGAATAATCAGGCCTTGCGAACAGCCTTGTCCTGCAACACATAATGTTGACCGGTAGCAGGACAACAAGCCAGCCCCTTGCCCTCCAGAGGCAAGTCCAGACGTTCACCATGTTCACTCATCCAACCAATCTGTCTGGCTGGTACACCTGCCATCAGGGCGTAATCCGGCACATCTTTCGTGATCACAGCGCCAGCGGCTACAAAAGCGTTTGAGCCAATTGTAACGCCACAAACGATTGTCGAATTCGCCCCAAGGGTTGCTCCTTTCTGGACTAGGGTGTTTCGGTATTCATCCTTTCTGCTGACCGCTGAACGAGGATTATACACATTGGTAAACACCATACTGGGACCACAGAACACATCATCTTCCAGAATAACGTTATCGTAAACAGAGACATTATTCTGAATTTTGACGTTGTTACCAATACGAACCCTGTTGCCTACAAAAACATTTTGACCCAGTGAGCACCGCTCGCCAATGACAGCCTGACTACAAACATGTACCCAGTGCCAAATACGGGTTGCTTCCCCTATTTCAGCTCCAATATCAACAATCGCAGTCTCATGTACCGAGTACTCTTTCCCTGCCATGTTAATACTCCAGAGGCAATGAGACGGTTCTGCCATCCCTTGCCGAAAGGTATGCGGCAATCAGCAATTCCAGGGACTTCAGGCCTTCCCTACCATCGGTTTCAGGCTCAGCTTGACCCCGAAGTGTATCAATTACATTTTTATAATAAAGTGGGTGACCAAAACCATAGACGGATGTGGTCTCATAGTTAGCGGTTTCGATTTCTGCATCATAAGATTTGGGCTCAGCAAAATTCCATTCCTGGATCTCATTGACAGCAACGCCCCCTACTCTGACGGTACCATTTTCGCCAAGAATGGTAATGGAACCTTCCAGATTTTTAGGGTAGGTACACATGGTGACCGCCATAGAGCCCAAGGCCCCATTACGCCAGCGCACATTCATAACGCCAGTGTCTTCAACTTCAATATTACGATGGGTTGAGGTCATGCACTGAACATCCGCAACGGGTCCAATCAGCCAGTCCATCAGGTCGACGTAATGGCTGGCCTGATTCATAAAGGCTCCGCCATCCAGCTCCCATGTGCCGCACCATTTGGCACGATCATAGTATTCCTGAGGCCGTGTCCAGAAAACATTCAGATGAACCATGTGAATTTTTCCAAAACGGTTCTCTGTAATTGCGCGTTTTAACAGCTGCAGTGTGGTATTACGGCGATTTTGCTTAACTATGAACAGCCGCACGCCCGCTTCATCACAAGCTTTAACCATTTTTACGCCATCAGCCCAGCGGGTTGCCATCGGTTTTTCACTGATCACATCCACGCCTGCCCGGGCAGCCATCATCGCCTGTTCAGGATGTAAACCACTGGGGGTACACAGTGCAACAGCGTCAGGTTTCTCATTACTCAGAAGGTCTTCCAGCTTTTGATAACCCGGCACCTGGTATTGGTCACTGACTTTTGCCAGAACATCTGTGTCTATATCACAGACAGCTACCAGCTCAATATCATTGTCATGACGTTGAAAAGCTTCAATATGCTTTTGAGAAATTCGGCCACAACCCACTAAAGCAATGCGGATTTTACGCTCTGAAATCACTTCAAACATAACGTTCCTCTTATACGCCTTCAGACGCTTTATGCTTTCACAAGGTTGTCAGCAGGTTCGGAGTATTGACCACGGGTATCCACCAGTAACTGCGCATGCTCAATAATCATCGGATAATTAAACGCATTATGGTCAGTCGCCAGTAACACACAGTCATAGTCAGCGATACGTTCAGGAGTGAGTTCAATACTGGAAAGATCAAAATAGTGTTCACGCATTTTCGGGAACGTTGGAACATGAGGATCTGAATAATCCACTAACACCCCTTTTTTCTGCAAACGCTCCATTAGCTCAACAGACGGAGACTCTCGCATATCGTCTACGTTCTTTTTATAAGCGATCCCCAGAACCAGAACCCTGCTGCCTTTCAATGCCTTCCCGCGCTGGTTAAGGGCATCACTGACTTTATCAACCACAAATCTTGGCATATAGGCATTAATTTCACCTGCAAGTTCGATAAAACGGGTATGCAGGCCATATTCACGAGCTTTCCAGGTCAGGTAAAAAGGGTCAATGGGGATACAGTGACCACCTAACCCCGGCCCGGGATAATAAGGGGTAAATCCAAAGGGTTTGGTTGATGCAGCATTGATCACTTCGTGAATATCAATGCCCATGCGATCTGCAACAATCTTCATTTCATTCACCAGACCAATATTCACAGCACGATGAATATTCTCCAGCAGCTTGGTCATCTCCGCCGCTGCGGTTGATGAAACAGGTACAACAGTATCAATAACTGAATCATAAAGTGCTATGCCAGCCTTTAGGCAAGTCGGTGTGTGACCACCGCAGACCTTTGGAATCGTTCTGGTTTCAAAATCAGGGTTGGCAGGATCTTCACGCTCCGGTGAATAAACAAGAAATGCATCTTCGCCTACAGTAAAATCTGCGCCTTCAAGTCTTGGCAGAAGTTCCTCTACTGTCGTGCCCGGGTAAGTGGTGCTTTCTAACGACAATATCTGCCCCTTCCGCATATAAGGCGTCAAAGCGTCTGTTGTATTCAAAACAAAGCTTAAATCCGGTTCACGGTACTTATTCAGCGGAGTTGGGACACACAAAATCAGGGCATCAGGTTTTTGTGCTTCTGAAAAATCGCTTGTTGCACGAAACTGTTTATTATGAACGGCACTGAGAATGGATTCTGATGAGATATGCTCAATGTAGCTCATACCATCATTCAATTGATCAACTTTTTCCTGGTCAATATCAATACCCAGTACCTTATAGCCTTCCTCGACATACCGGAGCATCAGAGGCAGCCCCACGTATCCTAAACCAATGATACCCACCAGCGCATCACGTTTTTTGAATTTTTCAATTAATTCTTTTTCATAGCTCATATTTTCGCTCCGTGCGGGGCAATCTACAAACGGCTAAACACGCTACCGCCCGTCGAATCATGCATTTCTCGAAACTGCGGCGGGAAAGTCCGGATTTGGATAAACCTGCACAAATCAGAGACAACAGCCCCCCTCTGCACAGGCTACAAGCAACAATGTTCAACCTTGCCATCTACTTTGGCTTTTCATTCCACTACAAAAATTTTTTGTGCGTAGATGGGATAAAAAAATCTAAAAGACAAGGAACAAATCGCAAGCATTCTAGCCGCTTACACCAAACTTACAATACGTATTAAAGGCACGCTCATTTTACAGTGAAGGGGAAAAATCATACATAAAAACAACAAACATATCACCCGCGCCCAGGCATCCGGTTATCCTCCGCCAACCGCCGAACATCAATGATACGACCGGTATCAAACTCACGCCGTACCCTCTCCGTCTCAACAGCTTCTTCCTCATCACCAGAATCAGCCACCAGACTCATGGCATCAAAGTCGACTCCGGTCAGACGAAACTCACTGTCTGCTGTCATCACAACAATCTCTACACGACGATTGATCGGGTTATAGGGGTTTTCCTTATCGACCAGCGCACGATCTGCCATCGCTGCTACCTGAACAATTCGCTCTTCAGGAAAACCACCATGGATTAATGTCTGTCTTGCTTCATTGGCTCTATAAGACGACAAATACCAGTTATCCATATCACGCTGATCCGTGAAACCAACACCATCGGAGTGTCCGGTAATAGACAACGCCCGTCCGGTCTCAGCAAGGTAAGGCGCCAGCCCGAGTAACATATCTTCGAAGAAAGGCATCAGGTGCTTACTGCCCTGATCAAACATCGCCTTTTCTTCAGACTCTGAAATATAAATCTTGATACCCTGAGGAATAAACTCAAGATTCAGATTTCCCTGATAGTCTCCCTGCGCACCGGTCAAACCTGCCTCTTCAAGGTCTTCCATCAATCCCCAGAGTGGCGAACTGGCTGGCATGGAAGAGTTACTCAAACCCTGCTGAGGCTGCCCGTGAATCACAGAGGCAATAGGCGGGTATGGAAAGCCCATATCAATCAGGCTGGCATGACCTCCCTCTTCAAACACACTGTCCGGGTCAGAAAAGTACCGCCCAATCACCGCTTTTTCCGAAGGTGTTGCAGTGCTTACGACCCACAGAACAAGAAACACCGCCATCATTGACAATGTAAAATCAGCAAAGGCTATTTTCCAGGCGTTGTTCCCATGCCTGCCTCTGGAACGCCTACCCCTGCGACGAACAACAATAATCTGTTCAGCACTCATGGTGTCTGCCGGTTTTCCAGTAACCAGCCCTCCATCTGCTCAAACGACGGCCTTACTTCTGCATACAACAAACGACGACCTGCATCCACAGCAATAGCCGATGGACGACCACAGACCTGAGCGACAATAGCCGTTTTTACACAGTCAAACAGCAGCACTTCTTCTTTGACATTATGCTGAATAGCCTGCGCCAGGGGAGCAGCAAAACCGTAGCATAAGAGAATACCCAGAAAGGTACCCACCAGCGCCTTGGCAATCGACATGCCAATAATTTCAACCGGCCCACCCATGGCTCCCATGGTCACAATAATGCCTAACACAGCCGCTACAATACCAAAACCCCGGCAAGGCATCTGCAATCGACTGAATACTGTGGGCCGGTCGCAGCATATCGTCTTCCATGGTTTCCAGCTCACTGTCCAGCAGACTTTCCAGCTCATGAGGCTGAACTTTACCCAGAGCCACCAGACGAAGGTTGTCGCAGATAAAGCTGACCAGCCTTGGATTTTCCAGCATTCCGGATTCAGTAAAAATGGAACTCTCCCCCGGACGCTCGATATGATCTTCCAGCACAGACACACCGGATCGACGACGCAGTTCAAACAGCTGATACAATAACGTCAACAGTCGCTGATAATAAGCCTGATTCAGATGTTTACCACGAAACACCTTAACCACCGCCCTGAAGGCATCCTTAACACCTGTCCAGGAATTGGAGATCAAAAAGGCGGCAAAGGCACCGCCAAAAATAATCACAAATTCGGGCGGCTGCCACAGCACCATCGGCGCGCCCCCAGCCATGACAAATCCGCCAATAATGCTGACTGCAAGCAGAATAACGCCACCAAATTTCAAAAACATATCTTGTTACAACCACTCTAACAGTTTCTTGCGCAGCGACTTCACCGCCTTACTGCGCAATTGGGAAATACGTGCCTCAGTCAGCTCAAGCACACTGGCAATTTCCTTCTGATTCAGCTCTTCATCATAATACAGCTGCATAATAATCTGCTCACGCTCAGGCAGTTGCTTCAGAGCTTCAGACAGGGCTACCATCAACCGCTGTCGTACAACAGGGCTGGACACCTTGTCCGGCTCAACAGGTAGAAGGCTTTCACCAGACTCAAGAATCACCTCAAGACTGGCAACATTGGCTTCGTCCACCTGCATTTCCGTTTTACGACACTCTTCAACCGTTAAACCGGTCGCATCGGCCAGCTCATAATCCGTAGGATTTCGCCCCAGTTTCTGCTGCAGTCCAGAGCGTGCCACCTGTAGCTCCCGTCCCATCCTGCGCACATTACGTGAACACCAGTCGTTTTTACGCAGACTATCAAGCATCGCACCACGAACCCGTGGCAGAACATAAGCTTCGAACGGAATATTATCCATGGGACTGTACCGCTCAGCCGCTTCCAGCAAACCGACAAGTCCCGTCTGTATTAAATCATCCGGATCAACAGCGCCATCCAGCCGGTCTGCCAGATGCAGCGCAACCCGCCGCACCATTTCAGCATGCTCCATCACCAGGGCATCCCGCTTATCTGCGGCACTGCCAGCATGACGGTTGGCAAAGCATGCCTTGCCTTGCGAAGAATAGGTAAGAGCTACAGCAGACATCACTATTGAATCACATACTCGTTAAACAGGACTTCCGAAACCGAATGGACACCATCATTGCTTCCAATAACACCATGCACTTCAGCCAGACTCTTTTCCCGCAGACTATCAAAACCATCTTCAGCCAGAAGCCCCTCAACCGATTCACGGGAGTACAGCGCAATTAAACGACTACGAATAACGGGCGAATAATGTTTAATCTCTTTGAAAGAAGAATCATGGCTAACGACCAGTACAGGTTTCACTTTAAAGTAACGATTGCTGGCGCCAGTTCTCGAAACATTGACCACGACCGGCTCCATCTCGTAATACACCGGTTTCGGCGCAATCATTCCCGCCCCGGCCCTTCCGGACAAAACCCAGAACCAGATAACTGCAATACCCACCAGCGCCAATACTGCAAAAGACACAGTTCTGACAAAACCTGTCTTTTCTTTAGACATCCCTTCTTCCTGATTAAGCAAATGTGTTAATAAAGCCAGTTGGCAAAATGTCTACAGAAGTCGTTTCGCTGGTTTCAGGCTGCTGAGCAAGACCACTCTCAGAACCTGTATGACTTCCAGACTGAGACTCACGATGCTGTGCAAACTGTCGTTCACTATCAGAGCCGACATTCACATCAACCTGATCGTACCCCTGAGATTCCAGGGCAACCCTCAGGCGATCAGACTGAACATCCAGCAGCTCCCTGACCTGAGGCACGGCAGAAGCCATTTGAACACTGACGCCTGACTCTTCAATCACCAGTCGTACACCAATGGTTCCAAGCTCAGGCGGATCTAAACGAATCTGAGCCTCCTGCCGCCCTTCACTGATCATCGCCACCAGTCGCTGCCCCATGGCATCCGACCAGTTTTCCTGACGCAGACTGATGTCCGGGTTAGCCTGCGTAGCGGTTTGAGCCACTCCGGGATTACTGCCGATCTGAACAGGAGTCGCCTCTGTCCTTTGAACCAGCGTTGCAGTGGCAGGCACTGCCCCCATCAGCTCAATGGATGACTGACCAGACTGCATCGCCAGGTTCTCAGACAGGGTTTCCGTCATCACCTGCAACTTCATATCCAGCGCAGGTTGATAAGATAAGGTTTGCTCTGCTTTTAGGGCATCCACTTCAGCCGGGGAAAATGCGACAGCCTTTGCCGAAGCGTCAGTAGCAGACTCAAGTCGTTCTTTATTCAAC
This sequence comes from Endozoicomonas sp. NE40, assembly GCF_040549045.1. NCBI lineage: Bacteria > Pseudomonadati > Pseudomonadota > Gammaproteobacteria > Oceanospirillales > Endozoicomonadaceae > Endozoicomonas > Endozoicomonas lisbonensis. The sequence goes on from NZ_JBEWTB010000002.1 coordinate 103,465, forward strand.
AACTCTCTGTCCAGCAACTCTTTACTCAACAAAGTGTCTGCCTGCCTTTCAGACTCATCGGCTGGCATATACTGTTCAAGGGCTTTCTCCAGCGCCTTACCGGCTGCTTCAGACAAAAGAGGCTGACCTGCGCCCTCTACAACATCCTGCACCGTTGCCTCAACCTGCTGCCGCCACGTCTGCAGATCCACAACCTCCGCCAGAGGATGCTGCTCGACCTGCCAGTTAAACTGGCTTTCCAGCATCGCCAGAAAGCCTGTCACTTCACTGTCGTCCATGGTTTCGATGGTCGAGCGTAACGCATCCAACCGCTGATCCTGGGCTTCAGAACCAGCGGTTTCCTCAACAAACTGTTCAAGCACATCGTCAAACAGCTGTTCACCGGACGACCTTTCAGAATTTGATGAAGAAATCCGAGTCGAACCCTGTGCGGTCGCACTTAACAAATCCATGCCGGAAATCACACTGGTAGTCATGCATTTTTCCTCAATTCACGATTACCGGCAGCCAGCGAGTTTTTATACCCTTCAAGAGCGCCTTTTTTACTGCGCATGGCTTCCATCTTATCCTTCAGCTCAAGGCGACGCTGACGACACTGAACAAATATCTGTTCATAGGTTTGTTTCATTTCACTGATGACATCTGCCAGCTCACCCTGCTTCCATTCAGGGTTGACAGCCTTCAGAAGTTCACGGATATCGTCGTCAATTTCCTGAACAAGGGGCCAGTCTTTCTGCTCACTGGCTTCTATCAGCTCCTGCTGCAGAATAGCCAGGTCATCCCGAACAGCGGCAGGGTTATTCGCCACCATTCAGCTGTCCCCCAATCTGATCCCAGGAACCCTTGATCCTGGTCATCAGGTCCATCACTTCATCAATCGGTTCAGCCGAATTAGTCCGGGTTGCTTCCAGCAGGCGGGTATTGCAGTACTGGTAAATCTGAGCCAGGTTCTGACTCATCTCTCCACCAATTTCATGATCAAGAGCGCCGCTCAGCGCACCCAGAATATCCATACACTTGCCAATACTTTCGCCGCGCAATGCCATATCCTTGCGCTCAATGGCACCTGCCGCCTTGGACAGATTGTCGATCAGGTTTTCGTACATAATCACCACCAGCCGGTAAGGGCTGGCCACTTCGGCACGGGTTCGGGTCTGGTTACTCTGGTAGGCGTTCAGGCCGCGTTTTGCATTCATAACTTAACTGGAAACTTAAAAGGTAAACATGGATTGCTGCATCTGGGCGACTGCCAGATCCATTGCGATAAATTCATTCAGGTAGCGCTGGTAAATGGACTCATAACGGGTTTCAACCACTTCCCACTCCGACTCCACAGCACGCAGATTGCGTTCCAGCGTTTCAACACGGGCATCAATCAGACCATCTTTCGGGATGTATTTGTCATCATTACTCGGTGGTGGTACATAGTCTTCATCTTCTTCATCACCTTCTGACTCATCTTCTTCAGGGCGACCAATGTACTTGGTTGAAACATCCTGCCACTCTTCCACCACTTCCAGAAACATTTCAGTCACCGCTTTCGGGTCTTCATCCAGTGCTTCCTGCAACACACTGGTATCGACTTCAAGATCACCATTACGGTTAGTCATGACACCAATGCTGGCAAGGTTCGGATAAGGACCATCAAACGTCATCTGCTGCACATGGCGAAGCTCATTACGGATACCATTGATCATGGGGTCACCCGCCAGCGGGCCGCGAGTCACATTACCGTCGTCGTCCATAGAACGACTGCCCAGAGAATCCAGCGTACTCAGCACATCATTAAAACTGTCTACAATGGCGCGGGCAGAAGATGTCATTTTTGAGGTATCTGAACGAACCTCAAAGGTGAAGGCTTCATCATTAGTGCTTTTAAGGTCAATGGTTACGCCGGGAATGGCATCTTCTACACGATTGGTAGCACTGGTCATCCTTTTACCGTCAATAAAAAACTCTGCATCCTGAGCATCCTGCAGAGTTTCCAACATCAGCTTGTCATTACCCTGACGAACGGTAATCGCATTATCAACACCAGTTTCGTCTGATGTCAGCGTCAGATAAGACTGCTCACCATCGCTTAACAGACTCGCAGTAACACCGGGATTATCAGAATGATTGTTAATCTCTTCTGCAATGTCTGCGATATTGTCACCTTCCGCAATTTCAATTGTCAGACGCTCACCAGCAACAACAATGGTATACTCGCCTGCCAGCTCTTCGGTAATTTCACCGGCATTATCACCCGTTGCATCCACAGCAAACAGCTCAACCTTATGTTGCTGAGCCAGCTCATTCACTTGCAAAGAATAAGTATTGGTAATCGCCGTCTCATCAACACTGATACCCGCATACTTTTCATCGTCTTCCGCCATGGACACCGACACGGAACCAAACCGGGTCACATCCGAATAACGATTCAGCGAGTTATAAAAACTGTTCAGAGAACCGGTCAGCTCATTCAATGCTGCAATTTCTTCATTAATCGCGCCTTCACGACGGGTCAGCTGAGTAGCTTTCGGCGTGATCTGCAGTGTCGCCATTTGGGTAGCCATACCGTAGATATCCAGCCCGGTACCCATTCCACCCATGGAGATGCCTGACATACTTTACTTCCTCATTCCCGGCGCAGGTTAAACGACAGCGCCTGAATCCAAAGGCTGACAAACGCCTTCAAATAATACAATTAATGGGTTATGCAAATGCTGTGCCATCAACATTCACGATCAATAAAAAAAGCCGTTTCATCACCAGAGTCAGCCCGGCTAATCGCATCATCTGCCATCATCAGCCCAATACTTTCACCAGTAGCATCCAGCACCGTCACCGCAAGCTCACCATCCAGCTCGACCATTTCAAAACCCATTTCATGTCGAGCCTCACGCTCCTGCAATACAAGAATGGCAGCCTGCAATTTTTTCCGGAAATCCATTTCCGTTGCCCGACGGTGTTTTTTCTTATCAGCATCACTGCCTACAAACCCCTTCAAAGGCTTGACTCCGGAAACAGACGTCACCCTACTGGATGAAGAGCTAAACGAAGACACATCAGGCAGATCCGGATCAGTATTCATGGCACAGCACTTAAAAAATTAAGGGTTATAAGTTGAAAACGACAGAGGATGCCTTTTCTTAAACCCATAAAAAAAGCGAGCCATCAAGACCCGCCTTCCAAAAAAACCGTTTCTGACCAACTATTACTGCAATAACATACCCGCGTACTGAGGCATACCTTTCGCCTGCGCCAACACTGACACACCCGCCTGCATCAACATCTGGTTACTGGTCATTTCAACCGTTTGCTCAGCAAAATCAGCGTCCTGAATACGCGCCTGGGAAACACCCAGGTTTTCTTCCATAGACGTCAGATTGCTGATGGTAGACTCCAGACGATTCTGCACCGCACCCAGATCCGCACGCTGCTCATCCAGCTGAACCAGCGCCTCATCCAGAATAATCATTGCCTTGGTGGCACCCGCCTGAGTTTCAACGTTAATGCTGTCAACACTCAGGTTCTTACCAGTCAGTTCGTTATCATCTTCATCGCCAACCAGGTCTACCTCACCCTCATGACCAACAATCTCCAGCTTAACAGGGTCAACAGAGTATACAGCTGTAGCATCAACATCATACTGCACCAACAATTCATCCAACTCTTCTGCAACATCTGAAACATGTTTAGGCCCCGGATCAGCAGACAGCGTTACTTCCTCACCACCAATCGTTAATTCCAGATCAGCGATCATAGTCCCTTCAGTATCAAATTCAGCAGGAATGGTCGCCTCCCGAATCTCCGATCCCAGATCAGCCCCCGTCACAGAATCAATACCAAAGCTAATGGTATCCCCTGCCGTCTCACCAATCTGAAACTCCAGATGCTCCGAAGTACCGTCCAGCAGATTAATACCAGCAAAGTTCGTAGTATTGGCAATACGGTTGATCTCATCCTTCAGATGATCCACTTCTTTCTGGATCGCTTCGCGGTCTTCTTCCGTATTCGTATCGTTAAACGCCTGCATGGACAGGTCACGAATACGGTTCATAACATTGGTGGATTCACTCATGCCCGCTTCTGCGGTCTGCGCCATAGAGATTGCATCCGACGAGTTACGCTGCGCTACCGCCAGCCCCTGCATCTGGGTCTGCATACGGTTGGCAATCTGCATGCCTGCTGCATCGTCAGCCGCCGAATTAATTCGCAAACCCGTTGACAACTGCTGCATATTGCCGGTCAGCTTCAACTGGTTGGAATTAAGGATATTCTGCGCCATCTTGGCGGAATTATTGGAGTTGATCGTGATCAAGAGGGGTCACTCCACAGTATCAAAAACGTTGAGCGCCGGTTAGACAGAGCGCATTTAACGCAGTAAACGACCACTCTTAAAATTATTAAAATAAAATTCGTCTTTGACAGATTTTCAGACAAGCATTATGTTGTGTAACACCTCCCCGCAAGAGGATACCATCATGCCCAGCCCCCCACCAATGAAGACATCGAAAGCATGGCAGGCTGCCTGACGGATGATCACCAACAGCAGATTATCAGCCTGGAAGACATGGAACAGGCAATAAAATCAGGCATAATCGAATCGTGGAGCAAGAACAAAAAGGAACTGACCGGCGTCACCGCCGAGCTGGCTGGCATTATTGACAGAGACGAACTGAACACGATTGACAGCTACACCGACCACCTGCAGGAAAAATATTTCTAAGTCAAACCGACTTCGCCATCAAATGAAGCCCAAGGGCTTTCATCACCGCAAGGGTGGTTTTCAGGGTGGGGTTCCCCTGCTCGCTGAATGAACGATACAACTGCTCACGGGACAGTCCGGTTTCCTCTGCCACCTGACTCATCCCCTTCGCACGTGCCACCACGCCCAGCGCTTTGGCAATATAAGCCGCATCCCCTGTCTCAAAAGCGTCTGCCATAAACACTTCAATTGCTTCCTGACTATCCAGCGCTCCGGCCGGGTCGTAGTCAAATATAGGCTCCTTCATGCTAATCCCTCCATTCCCTTGCCAGACACCTGGCTGTTTCAATATCCCGCTTCTGAGCACTTTTGTTGCCACCGCACAAAAGCAAGACAACCTCTCCTTCCCGACGCTTGAAGTATACCCTGTACCCAGTTCCGTAATGAATTCTTTACTCACTCACTCCTTCACCCACTGGTGATACATCCCCTTCAAGACCATTAACCAGCCGAAAAATCCGGGCTGCAATCGCCGCCTTTGCACGCTTATCCCTGAGCTTGCTTTCCCATCTTTGGTACGTAGCCGTCTGCTTGATAACTATCATCAATACAGTGTAGTCATTAAACTACATATTGCAAAAAAGGCGAACCCCGAAAGATTCGCCTTGCAACACGCCCATCGCCATCCCCGCGCAGGCGGGAACCCACTACTCGTAGCAGATTCTCACTTTCATGGGAATGACAAAAAAAGACATGACAGCAGCCAGTATTACAGCAGCATAGTAGCGTACTGTGGCATACCCTTAGCCTGCGCCAGAACAGAAGTACCGGCTTGCATCAGCATCTGGTTAGAGGTCATCTCTACAGTCTGGGTAGCAAAGTCAGCATCCAGAATACGGCTCTGGGCAACACCCAGATTTTCTTCGATGTTGGACAGGTTGCTGGTTGTAGACTCCAGACGGTTTTGAGTCGCACCGAGATTGGCACGTTCTTCATCGACTGTCTCCAGAGCACCATCCAGAATTTCGATAGCCTGCTGAGCACCCAGAGTAGTAGTGATATCGATATCTTCCAGACTCATGAACTGTGTGTCTTCAGTCGTGGTGCCACCTGCGCCAATACCTTCAATAGCTACACCCGCCTCATCAGATACAAAAGTGAACGCACCCTTGTCTTCATGCACTTTAACACCTTCAACACCAGCAGCTTCCATTTGCGTGTTAATTTCAGCAGCCAGAGATTCAGCGTCATGAGATTCACCGCCATTTGCAGTACCAGCAATAACAACATCAGTACCACCAACTTTCAAAGTTACGTCCTGACCGTCAGTACCGTCACCTTCCAGTGTTGTAAGCATTGCGTTCACATCAGCAGAATCAAAAGTCATAAGATTAGTGGTCACGTCAGCACCCAGCGCAGAAGCCGACATATCACCAATACTGAATTCAATGGTCTCGTTAGCATTGGAACCGATCTGGAACGACATATCCTGAGCGGTTCCGTCCAGAAGATTGATACCAGCAAAGTTAGTAGTTTCAGAGATACGATCCACTTCTTCAACCAACGCATCCACTTCTTTCTGCATGGCTTCACGATCTTCCGTAGTGTTCGTGTCATTCGCAGACTGCAGGGACAGGTCACGCATACGATTCATGATCGTAGTGTTCTCAGTCATGGCACCTTCAGCAGTCTGAGCCATGGAGATCGCGTCGTTAGCGTTACGCTGGGCAACGGACAGGCCGTTCATCTGCGTTTCCATACGGTTGGAAATCTGCAGACCAGCTGCATCGTCAGCAGCAGAGTTGATGCGCAGGCCGGTAGACAGCTGTTCCATGTTGCCTGTCAGGGCAGTCTGGGACTTATACAGGTTATTCTGCGCCATAGTGGCAGAAGCGTTGGAATTGATGGTAATCATTACCGACTCCAGTGTCATTGAGTACAAACAAATGTTGGCTGAAGCGCACTATTCACTTGCGTTACAAGGAAAAGCACCAACAACCGGGTGGTTACCTTGGAAAACGACACTGCTTTTTTATCCTTAAATGTTTTTTTGAGTTTTTCTTAAATAATTTGCGGGGGGGGACTGGCTTTAAGGGAGTCACCGTGTTGGGAGTCACACACTCGCCTTCACCACAATTTTCCGATACTTTATCTACTACTGCCGACACAGGATCAAACCCATTGAGCCACCCTCACTCCAACATTGCAGACTCTATCCGCAAACACATCTGCGAGCTTGAAACGGTCGATGCCATCTACCTTTATGGCTCCCGCAGCAAAGGCACCGCCCGCCCCGACAGCGACTGGGACATTGCCGTTCTGTTCAGCACCTTTGAACCCGACCTTCTGGAGCGAACCGTCAGACCCCAGATGCTTGAAGCACAGCTGGAATCACTACTTCCGGAACACGACATCAGCATCGTCGATCTCCGCCAGGTTCCCGTCCCGCTGCAATGGAATATCATTCAGGGCATTAAACTGTACGACCGTTGGGTACCCGCCGTAAGGCGTATGGAAAACGCGATCATTTCCGCCTGGGAAAAAGATTATGAGAGATAAAGCTTACGAACAGGAAGTCGACAGGGTTCAGCAGGAAATGCTGCTGATGCTTGACGACCTGCACACCGACATCGACCACTGGAACGGTCGCGACCTGCTGGCAGCACAACGGGCATTACAGATTATTATTGAAAGTCTGATCGGGCTGTCTCGTTACACCTACCAGCAAAAATACAATATTTCCGTCAGCAAATCCCGGAGCGCACTCGACGGCCTTGCCAAACAGGGCGACATCTGCAAGACCGATTATGAACTGTCACTGAAAATGATTGGCTTCAGAAACGTACTGGTTCACGACTATCTGGATGTTAATCAGAAGATTATCGAAGCCATCATCCGAAAAAAACAGTATCACGACATTCAACGCATTTCGGAGATACTGCTTCAGTCCCTGCCATAGCAAACGCCCCCCGGACTAGTTTTCTCCCTGCCCGCTGGAAGAACCACCCTTCCAGCCTGAACGGGGCGCATACGGATCACTGCGAAACAAAACAACAGAACCATCCCTGATAATGATCGGCCTGTAATAAGTTTCCCCCCAGTAAGCACCGTAATGTTTTTTGACAAGAGCCTGTATCATTGTGTGCAGATGACTGATCAGAATGGACTGCTGCTCCTGAGCCTTCGTCTTCTGATCGTCGCTGAGACCCAATGAATACGTCACTATCGCCATGCGGTTAAATTCCAGCATTTGACAACGAATATGAAGAATCAGCAGCAGTTGATGGACATAACTGGAGGGATTAAATTCAATAAACACCCGCTCCTGACTGAAACGAATGGGCAAGCGCTCACCATCACCGGGGAAGCCACCCTGCGAATGATGAGTAATCGCTAAACTTTGAGTCGTTCTCAGAAATCTGAGAAATAACTGGTTAAGGGTTAAACTCGAACTGCCACCCTGTACCTGACGCCCTCTCGCAGAGAGGTCCATAATAAACCCAAACACATCACCATACTCAAGCAATTGCCCAATGAACCTGACCTGTTCATCTACCTCAAGACCCTGCATCAGCGCACTGAACCCGGAAATTGAGTAAAAGCGCTGCATCACTGCCATTGCCGACCGGAACTGAACAATATAATTACCACCATCTCCACGCTCGCCATCAGAAATCGTTGCCAGCAAACGCCTGAGCCGCCTGAACCAGTCAAGTACCGTTGCCTGCCCCTGTACCAGCTGATTACCCGACTGACTCCACGCTTCATCAAGCAATTCATCAATGCGCGGGATCAGATCAGTCAGATAACGATCAACAGACCGCCTCCGATACACTCTCCCATCACGCCCGGTGGTTATCGGGTACCAGACACCACCTACTTCAAGCAACTGAACAGCTGGAACAGGAAAACCGGAACCCTGCAAAGAATGAATAGGAAAAACACCCTGCTGGTTTACCAGAAAACTTCGGTCACTCACCCGCCCCGCCTCATTGAGAAGCAGCACCAGTATGGGCTTGCCCAGACTATGAGACAAAAGCACCGCTCCAGCCCTGCCCGGATGCTCACCGGAAAGGCGGTAAGTGTCGAAATCCAGCAACCGCCTGCTAACCGTTAACACATCTCCCTCCACAAGCTCATTATTCACCCGGTCGTTCATCCTGTGCGAATAACCCAGCTGGTCGACATAATCCACCAGATTACCAAACAGCTCCTGAGGCCAACTGCCCGGAATCAGCACACTAACTGCACGAAACAACGACAAACCATCTTCCCTGACAGTGGCAATCAGGCTGGCGCTGGCACAGGGAGCCACTCCCCCTAGCCCGAAAACCCACACAACCAACAGGACAATTCGGCACCCATGTTTCAGCCAGCCAGTGCAGTACAACGCGTTTTTCCCGAATATAAAAAAAGAGACTAAAAAGCTAGACCATCAGTCCACTTTTATCAGCCTCTTTTTTAATACGCCCACAAACCATCCCCTAAATGAACAATCTCATCAAAATAATCTTCTTCAAAAACCGACTCGGCTACACGATTTCCGTGAATCAGTACAGGATGGAACGAAATACCAGAAGGTCTGTGAAGTTTTGCTATTTTGGTCTGAACTTCCGGAATGATGGATCGGGTAATTTCCTCGTTATAAAGTTTGCATTCGCACACATACACCCTGTTTCTTGCCTGTATCAGAAGGTCAATCTGACACCCTTCACGCTGAGCGGTAGCCGTTTGCAGATAGGGGGCAGCAAAAGCGGCATCCGACGGTTTTATATGAAGCTGATCCAGAATAAAGGCAACATTATTATGAACCAGATTTTCAAACTGCAATCCCAGTAGCGACGGCAGGTGCTTAGGTGCTTCTGAATGAATACCGCTTTGCAGCCTGGTGGGCTGAATAGCCCTGAAATAGAATGCCGTGTAATTGTCACTGATTTTCAGTGCGTATTTTTTTCCCTGCTTTCGTCTGGCAATATCCCACGTATACTGTCGTTTAAGAAAGCCGACCTCTTCCAGCACAGCAATCGCTGTTGAATAGCGGCCAGAGTAAGTCAGCTTCATCTGTTCAGCCAGTTCTTTAGCCGTCAGCCCACGCTTCGACTGACTAATGGTCTCAAGAATGGTTCGATAGAACCGGTTTTCCTTCGAAAACAGGTCGTAAAACATTTTTTCAAATTCATCGTGCAAAAAACCACTTTTATCAAAAGCCAGTCTGGACAGGTTTGTCCCGGCAGTCTTCGCAAGATCCAGCTCTTCCAGATAACGAGGTACTGCGCCAACAGCACTGAGCATCTTCAGCACCTCAACAGACGGTGTTTTTTTGATTCTAGCCCCAAAAAAAGTGGGCATGTCATTCAGAGACAGCTCTTTGAGCGTAATGGCCACAGACACCCGCCCAACAAAGCCCTTGTTCATCAAGATATTTTCTTCGATCCACGAGGACAAAGAGCCGGACAAGATAACCATCACTTCTTTTTTATGGGTAAACTGATTTTCCCATAACTCAAAAAACACCGACATAAAACCGGATGACCGGGTAGCCAGCCAGTTGATCTCATCGATAGCCAGAATAGTCCGCCGGGTTGAGCACTGGTCAGCAATAAACGCGAAAAGCTCACGCCATGTTGTATGAGGTGGCATGTAGGACAGCTCAAACTGCGACTTAACCTGCTCCGCATACAGAACCCGCTCCTCACTGTCGCTCATTTTTTCAACAGGCGGACTGGACGTGAGATAGCGCAAGGTAATATTTCTGCCAACGACAGGCAACTCTTTGATCAGTCTGGTTTTACCAATGCGTCTGCGCCCCCTGATAACATTCAGGGTTCCTTTTGTACGGCTGAAGCTCTCAAGAAGCTGTTTTATCTCTTTTTTTCTACCTGCAAACATGTTGTAGATCATCAATATGCTATACATGAAAATATTATTTAATAATTTTATGTATAGCAGAAATCCAATAATTTGCTATACATGAAATTAATATAGTTATTTTTAATGTATAGGATTAGCAGGTTCTTTAAGCCCATATAAAAAAAGAGACTGGATTGATTAACCCATAGCCGTATTTTGAACATTGACAGGCATTTATCCTGATCTAAATTCAACCGGGGCCTATCTCATTCGCCCTGAAAAATAACCTGCTGAACAAGCCATGAAACTTCAATAGAATGAGGTATAAGTTTACTTCTATGCATTTCTCCATCGTTAGAAAAAAAACCTTTCCAGCAATTTCAGTAATGAAGTGCTTTTTTTGCAGTGGCTTCCTCTTTTCTTTTAATGCGAGTGTACTGCTGTCTTCTTATGTATGGGCTGCGCCGCCTTATCTATTTCCAGGGATGGAACTTAATACTCCCCTGGATGAGTGGTTGGGGAACGATATAAATTTCGGAAGTGCCGTCATTGGTAAGCGAACTGATGGTTTCGATTTGATCCCTGACAAGGGTGGAATACTGAATGACCGGTATCTGTTTCTACCCCACAGGCAACAAGAGTACATAACTTTTCCGCTAACGCTTCAGCAGGACAAGGCAGACCCGGAAGAAAGTCGTGATGGTAACCCATCTTCATCAGAAGGGGCATCTCCATCATAAGGGACATCTTCATCAGAAGCGAGTAGCTCTGACCGTGAGCAGGGAGCTTACGATAATAATGAAGCTGATCGCCTTCCTGATGCCTATTTATCGGTTTTACGTGATCGATTGGCTCTGATAGGCCCTGAGCGTGTAATGGAGCTAAACATCGCTTCATGGTTAAGAAGTACAGGATTCCTGATTCCGGAAAGGATGACTGCCCATTTTCAGGACACGGTAGCCAGTCTCAGGAGAGGCATGGAAGAAGAGGAGACTAAGGAAATCTATGAAAGTATTATGGAAAATACCGGTACTCAGCTACGTATCATCATTGACCATATGGTGGAGCTTGATAAGAAACAACGTGTTGAGTGGCTTACCGCCATTACAGGGGCGCTGCCCCCAGAGCAGTGGGATATGGTAATGGGGGTGCTGAAACCGGAACTTTATGAAACGGCGTACGCTCTTCTGCCTCCTTTGCCCGATGCGATGCGTAATGGATTGTCAGGATTGCCTGAAATGGCAGATGGGCAAATGAGGGTGCTGCTGGCCACTGTACTGGCGATTGTTCAAAACTTTGAAGGTAATATATCCACGGAGGCGAATGACTATTTTACGGCACTGGATGATGGCGTACTGCCAGACAGTCAGCCACCCCAAAGGTCAATGCTTTTGAGTCTTGAGGACTTTCAGCGTTTGCTCGATGAGGGAGCAACTGAAGCCCTGTCAACATTGCCGTTCATGCAGGAAAATGATTTTGAGGTGAATAATACGGCACAAGCCTACTATCAGGCTTACTGGCAATCCATCGTGACAATAATGGTGAATAATTCCGGGTACCTTATTGACAACTTAATAAACTTTTACATTAAAGTCATAGGCGTTGACCACCCCTTGAGAGAGCGGGGCATTTTTTATGTACCGTCCAGCCAGTGGCTTGATCCTGTGGTTAATGAAATTAACAGGCAAACAGGTGGTCATTCCATAGGACTTGGTATAGGTTCTGGTAATGGCTCACTCGAGCATTTTTTACATTCCCGCTATAACCTCGAGATTGAGGCAACAGACTTGAATGTTGGATCAGATATCTGGGGTGAGGATACGGTTGGAACACGTCCTTTGAACTGGTCATTTCCCATTACACAGTTAGATGCTGTTCAGGCAGTCAGAAATAATCCCGCGGCAAATTTTCTGGTGCTCAGCTGGCCTTCGAGTATTGACAACAAGGGACAGGAGTATGGAGATTTGATGAAGAGTTTGGGCTTTGACCTGAGTGTGTTTGAAGGCAACTCACAGGATAGTATCAACTTTTCAGCAATGCTCGGGCTTTCAGACCCTTTTCATGATGCGCTTATTGAGTGGGGAAACAGAGGGCCGGTTTTATTTATTGGCGAGCATATTGAGAACAGCATGACCGGTTCCCCGGGGCTCAGGCGTTATCTTGCAGAAAATTACGACGTCATTAGTTTTCGGGAGCACTATCAGCCACTTCCTTTCTGTCAGGACTACCCAGTTCTTTATATTCCCAAAAGCAACCAAGCTAAAGCTCAAAATGACTTGCCAGAAAAGTAAATGATCCACGTTCTTAGAACATGGTTTTGCTTTAAGCCCCCCTAAAAGGGGGCTGTTGTTGCGGATGCGAAAGGAGGCAGAAAAAGCCAGACCATCAATCCGCTTTCACCAGCCTCTTTGTCAGATTACCGGGATAATCCTGAGTTATACCCTGAGTTATACATAGTCAAACAATGACGCGCTCCCGACCATCGCATACGCCTTCTGACTCGCCGCATACTGCGCCTGCATCATGGTAAAGTCAGTAATCGCCGAGGCAAAATCCACTGCTTCCAGACTGTTTATCATGTTCTCGTTATACATCTGCATATCCATATTGGAAGCCATGGCCTGATCAATGGTATTCAGCGTACCACCAATATGGGTCAGCGCCTGATTCATGTTATCCAGGGTTTCATCAATGGCATCCAGGGTATCCGCCGTAATCTGATCCATTTCATCCTGTGACAGCGACGGGTCATTCAGTGCATCCACGAAATCATTCATGACATCAAAAATATTGCTGCCATCCTGAAGAACAAACAGGTCACCGGCTACCACACCCAGGTCAACAGTCTGAGAATCACTGATTTTGATCTGCCGGGAGCTATCGCTGCCACCCACTGAGTAGGTACCATCGTCGTCTGAACCCACCGGCGGAGAATCTCCCATAGTGCCACCAAAAATGTACTCACCACTGCTACTGCGGGTATTGGCAAGCCCTTCCAGGGTTTCTACCAACATGGCAATTTCCTGTGCCTGGGCAGAGTTCCCTCCCTCCTCATCATAAGGCGTTGGAATACCACCAGTACCCAGCGTCAGATCCCGCATGCGATTGAGTACATCAACCATATCACTCACTACGGTCTCTGCCAGCACCAGAGAGCTTTGAGCAGCCATCATATTTTTCTCATAGGAGCCAAGCGCCTCATTAGCGTCTTCCAGCCCCAGAATCTGGGTCGACGCCAGCGTGTCATCAGATGGTTTGAGAATCTTTTTCCCGGTACTCAGCTCCATCAGAATGCGATTCATGGAAGACGATGTCGACATCATGTTGTTCGTCATCGTATTGTTCATCTGCATGGTACTAACGCGCATCATAATACTTCTCCCCAACTCTTCCCTGATCAGATAGCCAGCAACATATTCATCATGTCATTTGCCGAAGCAATGACCTTGGCGTTTGCCGCATAAGCCTGCTGGAACACAATCAGATTGGCCGCTTCCTCATCCATATTCACACCGGAAACACTGGCAACATTATTAAATGCTTCGTTATAGACCAGTGCTGCTGCATCGTACTGATTCATAGCATCCGATGCCTTGCCAGCCACATCAATCACCAGCCCGTTGTAAGCATCGGTAAACGACAGATCGCCCAGCTCTTCCCACTTTTCATGGCGCAGGTCACTCAGTGCCATCAGGTTTTCGTTATTGCCCGGCTCATCCGGATCAGACGAAAACGCCAGTTTAGCCGGATCATCAATCAGAACCTTCAGCTCACCATTGCTGGTAAACTCAAACAACGGCTCACCCGGATCCCCGTTGAGGTCATAGCCCTGAGTCAACACAGCGTTAAACTCTTCCGCCAGCACTTCACCAATCAGCATCAAGTCATCATAAGCCGGTGCCAGAACCTCATCACGAAAATCCAGCTGCCCCTGCACAGCACCACCAATGTCGTTTATCGGCTTGGTGTGACTACCCGTTTTCAAAGCTACCGAGCTTTCCCAAGGACTGTTCCCTTTTTCCACCACCAGCTCGCTGGCCGTTCCGCCGGTCACCAGTGGCTCACCGGAAGGCAGATACAGGTTGACCGTATTATCCGGCTGAATCATGGACTCCACACCCACCAGCTCCGACAGTTGCTGCACCGAACGGTCTCGCTCATCCAACAAGGCAGCAGACGCACCACCGGCAGCCTCTGCCTTCTGGATTTCAGTGTTCAGCTCCGCAATCCGGTTCATCAGTGTATTGACTTCCCCGACCATCACATCAACCTGTTTGTTGACCTCATCCAGCTGCTTGTTCATATCCGATACCAGTCCGTTATAACGACTGGCGACATTCTCAGCACCGAACAGCACTTCCTGACGGTAGGCAATATCCATCGGATCAGCCTGGGCACTGTCAAGACTGTTAAAGAAATCGTTCAGCGCCGGGGAAAGACTCATCGACTCACTGCTTAACGTGACTTCAAGCAAATTAATCTGGCTGGCCTTTGTGGTAGCATAACCCAGCGATGTACTGGCCGTCTGGACCTGCGACACATAGAACTGATCGGAAACCCGCTGGATATCACTGACATATACGCCACCTGTCCCCGAAGTAGAGAACATCGCCTGTTGACGGGAATACCCCGCGACAGAGGCGTTAGCGATGTTGGTACTGGTCACCATCAGTGCGGTCGAGGCAACATTCATGCCTGCGATACCGTTGTGAATCATGCTCATGCGTCGGACTTCCCGGCCAGAAAATATAACTATTCAGGAAAACGGCATAAGCAGGATGTGTTTAAATTTTTTTTCGCGTTTCACTTAATTTTTTCCCGACAGAGACGTTTACATGGATACCCGGCCAACTCTGCCAACAGAGCCTGAAATTCTTCACCAGACATTCAAGACCATTCCATGCCATCAACAAAGTTAAAAACACTTGAACGGCTGTCACCCCTGCTGGCCTTACTGATATCTGTTGCTGTCTTTACAGGTATCACCAGCTCGCAGGCACGACACGAAACAGCAGCCCTCCTGAGCGCTACCCTGAACGTCCAGGTACTGCAGGACTCCAGCTATAACCTCCCCGTACGTACCAGTGACGGACAGGTTTACATACGCAGTGGCAACAGCATCATTGACGATACCACTATCCAGCGCAGCGCCATGGTTACGCTGGCAGCCACACTGGCCACCGTCATTCTGTTCGTTGCTTTATGGATGACCCTTAAAGTTTTCTGTCGCAGCACCAGCCATGTCATCCAGCGCCGGAAAGCGATAGAGTCGGACAAAAACCGGCTGATTGAAGCCGCCGACCTGCGCAAAATTACGTCCGAGCGCGCCAGTTCATCAAGAATGCAGTTTGCAGGCATCCCCATGCCGGACAAATCCGACACCAGCCACCTGATTGTTGTCGGTTCTCCCGGCTCCGGCAAAAGCGTCAACATCAAGGAGACCCTGATCGGCATCCGGGCAGCCGGGCGCAAGGCAATCGTCTTTGATATTAACGGTGAATTCATCAGCCACTTCTATCGTCAGGACAAAGACATTATCCTCAACCCGATGGACGAACGCAGTGCAGCCTGGGATATCTGGTGCGAATGCAACCGTAATTACGATTACATGCGCATGGCCAAAGCCCTGATCCCCGAACATAAAATGGAACAGGACTGGTCAACCGGCGCACGCATCGTTCTGGCAAAACTGGCTCAGGATATGGGAGAGACCGAAAACCCCAGCACTGAAGCCCTGCTGGAACAGATTCGTGATATTGAAGACAGCCAGATTGTTGAAACCCTGTCAGAAACCGATGCAGCCCCTATCCTGGCCAAATGGGGTGAAGAAGAAGCCTGCATGGGTATACGTGGTGTACTCATCTCCAGCATCACTCCGATGCAGGAACTGTCTAACGACAACTTCCGCTTCTCTGTACGTCGCTGGGCGTTTAATGAAAACGACGATAGCTGGTTATTTATCAGCACACACTCCGACGAAATCGACCTGTTGCGCCCACTGACCACCGTATGGCTTGAATTTGCCTGTAGCACCCTGATCAGCCTGCCACCCGATCACCTGCGTCGCTTCTTCTTTGTGGTAGATGACCTGACCCAGGTTAACCTGATCCCGTCCCTGCAGAACTTTATGATCCAGTCCCGAAAAATCGGTGCCTGCGCCATTCTCGGTATTGATTCGGTAACCCGACTGACCGAAATATACGGCATGAGTACTGTGCAGGCGATCAGTCGCTCCTGCGAAAGCTGGGCAACCATGAGGTGCAGTGACTACACAACCGCCAAATGGGCTTCTACCAAACTGGGAAAACGCAACACCGTACAGAAAACTGAAATCACCTATCACGGCAAAAACCAGACCCAGACAACTGAACGTCAACTCACCATGCCGATCGTCTCTCCGGAAGAGATCCACGAACTGTCAGACATGCAAGGATTTATCCGCATGGGAGGCGACCATCACCCGGTTGCCAAGTTCAACAGCGTTGCCCGCGGCTGGCCCATCATTGCCCAGGCCTTTATCCCCCGCGCTATTAACGAGGAAGAAGAGGAAGAGAGCATTCTCAACAGCTCAGCTGATGACAACACAAAAAGCCCTGAAGTTACAGAAAGTGTAGAGAGCAGCAACCGGAGCGAAGTCGCCACTTCCAGTTCCGCAGCCTGACCACAGACAAAAAAAGAGCGCTGACAAACTCGTCATGCGCTCTTTTTTTGTCAACCTGCAGCCTGCCTATTTATCCTGAACCTGAGCAAAAATAGCATCTGCCAGCCCCAGCCCCTGACTTCTTACCAACTCCATAGCCAGCTGAGAATCCTGAAACTCCTGCCAGAACTTCTGCTCACGACTGCTCAGCAGTCCATCTTCTGCCAGCGCCTCATTAGCCGCCCGCATACTTTTCAGCATCTGCTCTACCATCATCGCTTCAAAATCCTGCGCAGCGGAGCGCAAGGCCTGATCTTCTGAGTCCGCTTCGCGAATAGCTGGTTTTATTGCACCCGCCGACTGGGCAGAAACACTCTGTAACGTCAAAATATCCATCAGATCACTATCAAATAACTACCAGCTCTGCCTGCAAAGCACCCGCTTGCTCCAGCGCCTGCAACACCGCCATCAGGTCTGCCGGTGTTGCACCCACCGCATTAATGGCATTCACCACATCCTGCAGAGAGTTGCCTTCCGGCACCATAAACAGGTGCTTATCACCCTGATCAACAACAATGTTTGAATCAGGCATCACCACCGTATCGCCACCACTGAAACCGGGCGGCTGACTGACATCAAAGCTTTCCCGAATAGTAACCACAAGATTACCGTGACTCACCGCAGCACTGCGCAGACGAATATGCTCATTCATCACCACCGTACCGGTACGACTGTTCAGAACTACTTTGGCAATGGTTTCGCCCTCGTCAATTCGCATACCTTCCAGCACGGACATATAAGCAACACGCTGACTCGGGTCAGCCGGAGCCCCAACACGAATGGTCGCACCGTTCTCAGCCTGAGCCGTTTCCGGACCAAACTTTTCATTAATGGCACGAACAATATTGCCTGCTGTCGTAAAGTTCGGGGAACGCAGATTCAGCTCTACATAGTCTTTTGCCGCAAATCCGCTGGGAACTGCACGTTCAATAATGGCACCATTAGGGATACGGGCGGCCGTAGGAATATTCACCGTAACACTGGAGCCACTGTTACCCCGCGCCGACATGCCAGTGACAATCAGACTGCCCTGCGCCAGCGCATAGACCTCACCATCAGCACCTTTCAGCTGAGACAACAGCAGAGTGCCACCCTGAAGACTGCTGGCATCACCAATGGACGACACCGTCACATCAATAGTCTGACCCGGACTACCAAACGGTGGCAGGGTAGCGGTGACCGACACCGCCGCAATATTCTTCAGGTTCGGGTTGGCCCCTTCCGGCATCTGAATACCCAGCTGGCGCAACATATTATTCATGGACTGGGCAGTAAACTGCGTCTGCCGGGTTTTATCACCCGTACCGTCAAGACCCACTACCAGACCATAACCCACCAGCTCATTGCTCCGAACCCCCATGATATCGACCATATCCATCAGTCGACGCGACGACGACTGAGCCTGAACAGGGACCGGGGCAACCGTCAACAGTAGCGTCAACGATGCCGCCAACACACTGACGGTTCTTGTAAATAGCTTTAACACACGACAACCCTCACATCGGCATCACAGGACTATTAAAGAAGCGCATCAGCCAGCCTGCCTCGTTGGCATCCGCCAGCGGCCCGTCGCCTGAAAAGACCAGTCGCGCACTGGCGAGCCGCTGGGATGACACACTGTTATCCGGCGCAATATCCTCTGGCCTCAGAATGCCGGACACGCGGATATA
This sequence comes from Endozoicomonas sp. NE40, assembly GCF_040549045.1. Classification (NCBI taxonomy): domain Bacteria; kingdom Pseudomonadati; phylum Pseudomonadota; class Gammaproteobacteria; order Oceanospirillales; family Endozoicomonadaceae; genus Endozoicomonas; species Endozoicomonas lisbonensis. Next base: position 122,375 of record NZ_JBEWTB010000002.1, read on the forward strand.
GTCATCCCCCTGATTCAGGGTCAGCCACTTCTCCCCCCGCACCAGCAACGTGCGGTTAGGCAACACCTTCAGAACGGATACCGTAATGGAACCGTCCAGCATATTCTCCTGCGAACTGGAGCCACTACCACTGAAACGACGATCCATAGAGATTCCCGAGTCCGGCTCCTTACGACCAAACAACAGCGGACCCGGCAAATTCACCGAGTTGTCTTTTTTAAAATCGGTACCCGATGTGGTATTCGACCGGGTCTTTTCGTCCAGCACAACTGTCAGGATATCCCCAACCCGGTAAGCCATGCGATCTTCATACAGGCTATTGCTGTATGAAGCATTAAAAAGGCTACCATTCACCACGTCCTGGGACTCCGCATCCGGCATGGGCAGCGCCATCATCTCAAACATCTGCTCCGGAGTGGCTGCCTGATCAGCCTCCTTAGGACCTGACGACGGCGTGGTCACGCACCCCGTCAAAAAGATCGCCATAACCGGCAACAGAGCTTTTTTCGTAGAACTCATCATTGATGCAAAAGCTCTCTTAATTCCCACAGACATTAAAGTGTCTGGTTAGCAAAACGCAGCATATCGTCCGCAGCAGAAATCACCTTGGCGTTCATTTCATAACCACGCTGTGCGGTAATCATGTTCACCATCTCTTCCACCATGTTGACATTGGAAGATTCCAGCGTGTACTGCTTTACAGCGCCCACACCGTCTTCGCCCGGAATCGCCTCAAACGGCATACCACTGGAAGCCGTTTCCGCAAACAGGTTACCACCCAACGCACTCAGACCCGCCGGGTTAACAAAGTTCGCCAGGGTAATCTGACCCAGCTCCTGAGGGTTCGGATCACCGGCCAGAGTTGCACTGACCAGGCCATCAGCACCCACTGTCAGAGACAACGCATCTTCCGGAATCTCAATCGCCGGCTCCAGTGGATAACCGTTGGCGGTCACCATCTGTCCGTCCGAATTCAGGTGAAACTGACCATTACGGGTGTAGGCCATGGTTCCGTCAGGCTGCAACACCTGAAAAAAACCCTGCCCCTCAATTGCCATATCCAGCTGATCGGAGGTAGTGACATAAGAGCCGGTGGTAAATACTTTCTGGGTACCCGACACACGCACACCGGTACCCATCTGAATACCATTAGGAATCTGGTTGCCTTCCGTATTATCTGCACCCGGCTGTCGCTGAACCTGATAAAACAGATCCTCAAATACCACCCGGTCACGCTTGAAACCAATGGTATTGACGTTAGCCAGGTTGTTGGAAATAACACTCAGCTGCTTATCCTGAGCGGTCAGACCTGTCTGACCGGTCCACAAAGCTGGATTCATTAGCAAACACTCACAATAAAAAACAGGCTGGCACTTCTCTTTAACAAGAGCCGCTACCAGCCTGTTGATAAATTAACGCTTCAGCAACTCATCACCCGCCTGTGCAACACGCTCAACGGACGACATCATTTTCAGCTGCATTTCAAAGTTCCGGCTCAGGTTGGTGACCGCCACCATCTCTGCCACCGCATTAGTATTACTGCCTTCCAGATAGCCACTGACAAGGGTAACCGCTTCATCCTCAGGCACGTTGACACCTTCCTCGACACGGAACAGGCCATCCATACCCTTTTGCAGATCACCCGCTTCCGGATTAACCAGACGCATGACCCCCACCATAAAGACCTCGTTCTCCGCAGCACCGTTCATCACCACAGAAACACGACCATCAGCACCCACTGTCAGCTTTTCATAATCCGGCACCTGAATCGGGCCACCCTCACCGGCGACCATCCAACCCTGGGCATTACGCAACACACCATCGGCGTCGGCAAAAAAGCTGCCATCACGGGTATAAGCTTCCTCACCTTCGTCATTAACCAGTGTCAGCCAGCCTTCACCCTGTATGGCAACATCCAGTTCCCGGCCAGTATAAGACAACTGACCTTTACTCAGGTCCGTCCACTGCTCCCCATTGGAGACATGCACCCGGGTCTGCTCTCCTTCCCCCCGAACCAGGGTAGACACCGCATTCAGGTAATCAGCACGAAAGCCATCGGTGGAGATATTAGCCAGGTTATTGGCATGCATTCGCTGAGAGTGCATTGCCCGGGTCGCACCACTGAGCGCGGTATATAACGCCTTATCCATTACGCTTCAGCCCCGCTTAGAATGCATTCAGCAGATAACGGGTGTTTTCATTGGCCGTAGAAATGGTCTTGGTGTTCGCCTGATAAGCACTCTGCGCCACGATCATATCCACCAGCTCACCGCTCATATTAACGTTGGAGTTTTCCAGCGCACTGCCGGTCAGTGTTCCCCTGGAACCACTGCCCGGCAGTCCAATAATAGCGTCACCGGATTCAGGTGTTTCCGTCCAGCTGGTATTACCCGCCGCAGCCAGTCCACCATTATTAGGGAAGCTGGCAAGGGCAACGTACCCCTGTATACGACTTTGGCCGTTAGAATAGGTGGCAACAATAGCACCTTCATCAGAAATAGTGATACCCAGGAATGAACCCGGTCCGTAACCATCCTGAGTGTTTGTGGTCACAGAGAAATCACTGGCATACTGGCTGAAAGAAGACACGTTGATATCAATACCTTCAACCGTGATCGTTCCTTCACTGACCAGCTGACCATTTTCGTCAAACTGCATGGTCTGAGGTTCACCAACCGGCTCACCATCCATCTCATAGTGAACCGTCCACTCACCATCCGCCTCATTCTTGACATAATAAGCCGTGAGCTGCTGCTCATTGCCCAGACTGTCATAAACCGTGGTCGTGGTTGTACTGTTGTAGGATTCCGGATTTTCAGGATCAAAATCCACACCCGGAACTTCAGCACGGGCATCCAGGTTAGCAGTCAGATCGACCTGGTTCGTGGCTTGAGCCCCCTGATCTGCCGTATCAACTGCCAGCTCAACCAGCTGGCCTTCGATGACATTACCGTTTTCATCGACCGCAAAACCCATCAGCTTCTGCCCCTGGTGATTGACCAGATAGCCGTCTTTGTCGGTACTGAAGTTACCGGCGCGGGTGTAGTATTGCTGTCCGTTAGCGTCTTCCATAATAAAGAAGCCATCTCCCTCAATGGCCAAATCGGTTGCACTGGTGGTGTACAGCAAATCACCCTGGGCAAAATTCGTTTCCACCGCAGCAACATAAACACCGCCACCACCTGTTGACGAATAAACGTCTGCGAACTGGGCATCCATGGACTTGTAGCCCGTGGTATTAGCATTGGCGATGTTATTACTGATGGTGTTCAGGCTTTCACTGGCGGCATTCAGACCGCTAACTCCGGTATTCATTGACATTGAGTACGACTCCCACTCGGTTTCTGTTATTCGGTTAAAAACTTTGTCAAAAACTATCTTGTCAAAAACTATCTGACCCGCCTGAACATGGCATCCCGATGTGAAACCGGCTGACTCTTCTGCCGTTCATTCGAGCGCATACTCTGGGGTTTATAAAAAGGATTAATGGTCCAGCGTTCGCCATCACGCACAGTCTTTTCCATATGACCTGCCAGACTGGCGAAGGGGTCAACACCCGGCCCCGGACTTGGCAAATGCTCCGGCTTTCCGGGCTGATCACCACCCCCGGCAACATAATCGCCCTGGAACTCGGTAATACTGTAGAGAGGCACCAGACCAATACCCTTCACATCAACCAGCACATCCTGCCCACCACCTGGAATAACCACACTCAATACAACACTGCGCTGAATAACAGCCTGCTCCAGATCGTTACCATCCACTACGGCATAGGCGTACATCATATAAGTGTCGTCTTCCAGCGGTTTTCCCAGATCGTTCAGGTCATAAGGCACCTTGCCACTCTCTGTCTGCTCGCCTAGCGGGAGAGTATCAACAGGATCAGTCTCTTCCGGATCATCATCCTGCTTATATATCTCAATGTTCAGGTCACTGGCGGCATAGTTCAGCAGAACCTCACCAGCTGGCAGCCGGCCGTCCTCAACCTTGAACAGGTTGGCAATGACCATCACTTCTTTACCGACCAGATTCGAAGCGTATAAGCCCTGGGACTGGTACATCTGGTCACGTAGCTGATTCATGGCATGAACCAGCTCAGCGTTCTGCTCCATCATGGTCAGGTCAGACAGCTGAGACACCATCTGGGCGTTGTCCATAGGGGCCGTGGGGTCCTGATACTGCAGCTGTACCAGCAACATATTCAGGAAGGCATCACTGTCCAGAGTGTTAACACTGGCACTGACTGAAGCGCTTGCCAGTACACCCAGCAACAGGACAGAGAAAAAATGACGCAAAATACTGATTACTTTGATTACTGTTGTCATCACTGCCCCAGAGTCAGCAGTCGTTCCTGCATACGACGTGCGTTACTCATCACCTCGACACTGGTCTGGTAGTTGCGGGTAGCGCTCATCATATCGGCCATCTCCGCGACAACATTCACATTCGGATAAAACACATGACCTTCTTCATTAGCCAGCGGATTATTGGGCTCGTATCGCATCAGGGGGTCAGCCTGACTCTGCATCACCTGGCTGACTTCAACCTGACTGCCCAGTTCCATCTGTGCAGACTGCATCACTTCAGAAAACACCGGTCGACGGGCGCGGTACACCTGGTCAGGGGATGCAGCTGCGGTTTCCGCATTGGCCATATTGCTGGCAATGGTATTAAGGCGCAGGGTCTGGGCATTCAGGCTGGACCCGGCAATGTCGTAAATAGTATTCAGGGACATAAAGGATTACTTACTTCCAGTCGGTCTTGCGGTTGGTCATTGACCGTTGATGGCACGCTGCAGACCTTTCATCTTCATATTCAAAAAGGTAAAGCTGGTTTGAAACTCCATGTTGTTACGCATAAAAGCAGCCTGTTCGACACCCAGTTCAACACTGTTGCCATCACTTGAAGGCTGTCGTACATCACGTTCAACCACGGACTCTTCCAGCTCTGTTCCGGGCAGAGCGATATGACGACTGTCACTCTGTTGCAGTCGCAACTGTGCCTGCTGCTGCCCCAGGATATGATCAAAGCTCAGGTCTTTCGCCCGGTACCCAGGCGTGTCAACGTTGGCAATATTGCTTGCCAGCACCTCTGCCCGCTGGGTTCGATACTGCAATGTACCGGGCAACACCCCCAGCGCATTTTCAAAGCTAATGGCCATTTCAACCTCGGATAGACAACACAATTCAAACAACGCTAAGTAGCTAAAATAAAAAGCAAACGGAAAAAGCAAATAGCATGCCAAAATACCCCCCTTAGGTACAACACCCTACCCGAAAACAAAGCAATCTCGGCAATCCCTAACTGAAAAAGCAACCAGCGATATAAAAAGCTATGTAAAATCACTCAATAGTCATTCTCGCCGATACTGGTATGATTCAGCCCGGGCCGACCATTAAACGGTTTGCCTGTCTATTCACCCTTCTGACAGCAAACAGGGCGAAAACAGCGGAAATCTATTTCCTCTTGTGAAAAAAACACCATGACATTCCGCATAAACATTCAAAGGTTCAGCCAGAAAAAAAACACGCTAATAACGACTGTTATCGTGTACTTTTTATGCATAATTATTCTTATGCCAGTCACCCCCGCAATGGCCCGGCCAGCAGTGACTGAAAGCACCGAAAAACAGTTACTGGAACTCTGGGTACATGAAGCCCTGGAAGAAAAAGCTCTGGAACTGAGCCGGGAAATCAGTAACAGCCGTTACGAAAGCAGCCTCGACAGTCTGCCATCACTACCTGTCGACCGCTGCAAAACGAGACCCGACATTACGTTCCTGAACGGAATGGAAGCAGGTAGCCAGCGCATCAGAATTGAATGCTCACAACCCAGCCGCTGGTCTTTATACGCAAGAGGCCATATCAGCCTGTTTGTTCCGGTTCTGGTCGCCACCCGCAGCCTGACGAGGGGAGACACCATCAGCGACAGTGACGTTACGTTAAGAGAGATGGATGTCAGCCAGCTGCGCCGTGGCTACCTGATGGACAGCAGCAGCTTTACCAACCAGCAACTGAGCCGACGGATTCGGGCGGGTGATGTCATTACCCCGAACGCCCTGCAGGAAGCCCGCCTGATTCGCCGGGGAGACCGTATCGCTATTGTCGCCGGCAGTGAAGACTTCAGCATCAGCATGCCCGGCGAAGCACTGGAAGACGGAAGGCTGAATCAACAGATCAGGGTACGCAACCTGTCCAGTGGTAAAACCATTCGCGGCATGGTTTCCGGAAACAACGAAGTCAGAGTTTTATGATCTTCGCTTAATGTTTCTATAACTCTTAATATTTCCGCAGCGCTTAATATTTCCGTAGCGCTTAATATTTCCGTAACTTGGTCGTTTCCGGAAACAGACAACGACGACATCTGCACATCAGGTTTATGCTGTTTAAAGCTGCTGTGCAACGATAGAAAAGCGATTCTATGACCACGATTACAGACATTAACCACCTGCAACTGGTGAGCAGCAGCTCCCGGAAAAAAACTCAGAACAGAGAGCCGGAAGTCGATACCGACGGCACCCTGTCCATCAGCTCAACCTCAACACTGCTTACAGAAGCAGAAGGCAAGGCCAGCTCCGCGCCCGATATTGACGAAGCTAAAGTCGAAGCAATCCGGCAGGCTATTCAGAACGGCGAGATGACAATTGATCACCAGAAGCTGGCACAGAAAATGCTTGAGTTTGAACTCACATTATTTGATGACTGAGTTAGCATGCAATTTCCTCAACAAGCTCCCCAACTTTCCTGCCAGCGAGAGCAGACCGTAATAGCAACGATTCAGCAGGACCTTGATCTATACAGCGAGCTGCACGAACTTCTGGAACAGCAACAGACTTTTATACTGAACCGGGACCATCAGGGACTAGCCGAATCGGCACAGAACATCACCTCATTAATGCTGAAAGCACGGGAAAATCGCACCAGACGGTCCAATGCCATGAAAGAGACAGGGCTGAATAATACCCGAATCGGCATGGAAGCGTTTCTGGACAGGCTGACAACAGCTCACAGAGAGGAAATCAGGGAAGACTGGCAGGAGCTGGTAGAACTCGTGGAAGATTGCCAGATCATCAATAAAGTGAACAGCCAGGCATTAACACTACAAAACAAGATGGCAGAAAAAATACTGAGCCAGCTTCCGGTACAGGGCGGTAATAACAAAACCTATTCCAGCTCAGGCCAGGAACAGACATCCAGCCGTTCCATCCTGAACAAACAAGCCTGATGTGGTTGACTGCCAACACCACCAGGCTTGCGTCAGCGCGGTAGATATTCATTTTCACGGAGGCAAATCTTCCCGATCAACCATAACCCACGAGTCAGACAGGTTGTGATAACCAGGCCTGTATTCACGCGTTAACGTTCCTTCTTCATAGCGACAAAATGAGCAATGAATTCTGGGATAGGTGCGCCCTGTCTGATAAAGCAATCGGAGTACGGTTTCAAGACTGACCGAACGAAAGAACCATGTCGGTGTTGTTAAAATATCAAACACCCGAAAAGGATGATGGCTCAAATCCGGGTCATTAAGGGGTCGACTTTTTCTTAAATACGATCTTATTAATCCGGGTTTTGTATAGTCGCCATCATAATGCAAATCATAATTGAACACTTTTTCACCAGACAGATAAGCCTCCAAAGGAGGATATTTACCAACCAGATAATAATCATGCCAGCTACGAGTAACAGTGCCATGCGGGGCATAGAAGAACAGCGTTGTCCATGATGGCGTTGTGATCTGGTACTTTCTGAATACGCGCCTCAAAATCCCCTGAGCTGAACGCCTGTTAACGATAGTACCGTGCGCCATGATAATCAGGTTCTGGACATTTTCACCATGCCAGTTATGAGTATACAGGCAGACGTCGTCTCTCAATGATATCTGGGTCGTTTTGGGGGAAGGATGATCCATAGTCGTTCACTCTTACTGATTACCGACTGCATAACATAATAGAAGACACCCCATTAAATACCTTCCACTCCTGCCATTGTGAAATATTCCGGCACAAGCACAAAAAGCCTCTTCTTTTGCACTCTGAGTGCAAATCTCCAACTTTTGTATCTTTATACTCCCCACGTGATGGCAGTAGCAGCATAGGATAATGCTGCCCATCCACTATGGGGACTATGGATGAAAAAACTATTTAAACGGACGGCTCTGGCCGCAACAATGGCAGGCGCTGCGCTCGCAGGCACTGGCGCACACGCCGCACCGGCACCTTCTGCTGAGAAACCGAACATTCTGGTCATCATGGCCGATGACGTTGGTTACTGGAACCTGAGCACCTACCACCAGGGTATGATGGGTTATGACACACCTAACATTGACCGTATCGCCCAAGAAGGTGCTCTGTTTACTGACTGGTACGCCCAGCAGAGTTCCACTGCAGGTCGCTCCGCCTTTGTTCTGGGACAGATGCCTTACCGCACAGGATTAACCAAGGTGGGTATGCCAGGTGCTGACAGAGGTATCAGCGAAGAAGACCCAACCATGGCGCAGATGCTCCGTGATCTGGGCTACACCACCGGTCAGTTTGGTAAAAACCATCTGGGTGACCGTGACGAGTTCCTGCCAACCAACCACGGTTTTGACGAGTTCTTTGGCAACCTGTACCACCTGAATGCGGAAGAAGAGCCGGAAATGCCGGACTATCCGGATACCGTGGCACGTCCTCGCGGTGTTATCCGCTCATCAGCTGATGGCAAGATCGAAGATACCGGCCCTCTGACCCGTAAGCGTATGGAAACCGTTGACGCGGAATTCCTGGGAGCAACCAAAGAGTTTATTGAAGGCGCGGTGAAGGAAGACAAGCCATTCTTCGCCTGGTTCAACCCATCTCGTATGCACCATTTTACTCATCTGTCCGAGAAATATGAGGGCATTTCCGGTAACGGCCTGTATGCCGACGGTATGCGCGAACTGGATGATTATGTCGGTGAATTGCTGGATCAGCTGGAAGAGCTGGGCGTTGATGACAACACCATTGTAATGTTTACCACTGACAACGGTTTCCAGTTGATGGCCTGGCCTGATGCGGGTATGTCACCGTTCCGCGGTGAGAAAAACACCGGCTGGGAAGGCGGTTTCCGTGTACCTGCCCTGATGAAGTGGCCTGGTACTATTGAGCCTGGTAGCCGCTTTGGTGATATTGTCAGCCATGAAGACATGTTCCCGACGTTACTTTCCGCAGCGGGCAACCCAAATATCAAACAGCAGCTGCTTGATGGCTATAAATCCAGTAATGGCAAAGAGTACAATGTCCATCTGGACGGTTACGACATGACCAACTACTTCGCTGGTAAGGAAGAGAAAGGCCCTCGTGACCAGTTCTGGTACTTCTCTGATGATGGTGATCTGCTGGCAGTTCGTAATGAACGCTTCAAGATTCATTTCATGATTCAGGAAGCTGAGAATGGCCAGGATGTATGGCGCCGTCCTTTCACTCGTCTTCGTGGTCCCAGAATGTACGATCTGAAGATCGATCCGTTTGAACGGGCAGACAAGGGCTGGGGCTATGAAGAATGGTACCAGAAGCGCCTTTACCACATGTTTGACATCATGGGCAAAATGCAGCCAACCATTGAGTCTTTTGCTGAGTACCCACAGCGTATGACTCCGGCATCTTTCACTATTGATGATGCTCTGGAAGCAATGAATCGTATGAATCAGATGTCTGTTAATAGATAAGTTTCCAAACAGCCCTGAGCAGAAATGCAGCCGAACCCTAGCCGTAAAAATGGTTGGCTGTATTTCCAGCTTAAGAGCTCCGAAATATCAGGCAGTTCTGAATATTCAGGGCTGCCTTATTCTTGTATTCCCTCGATTGAACCATTTATGAAGGCCAGTACCTTAATTCCAGTAACGCCCTTACCGTCCGCCAAAAAAGACCTGTCACCCACACCTGCCTACCAGCGTCGTTTTCATGTGATGGCCAAACCCGCCGGAGCCCAGTGTAATCTGGACTGCGACTACTGTTTCTATCTGCATAAAGAAGACCTGCTGCAGCAACCCAAAAAACCGGTTATGGACGACGCGACCCTGGAACGTTTCATTGCCAATTACATTGACAGTCAGGACGGCGAAGAGATCGTCTTTTCCTGGCAGGGCGGTGAACCCACACTGATGGGACTGGATTTTTACAAAAAAGTAGTGGCATTACAGAAGAAGTACCAGCCACAAGGCGTTCGTATTGAGAACGACCTGCAAACCAATGGCGTTCTGCTGAATGACAAGTGGTGCGAATTTCTGGCAGAGAATAATTTCCTGGTCGGCATCTCCATTGATGGCCCCCGGGAGTTGCACGACAAGTGCCGAAAAATGCGCAGTGGCAAGCCGACCTTCGACAAGGTCATGGCGGCTATTGACTGCATGAAACGTCATGGCGTTCGTTTTAATGTGCTGGCTGTGATTAACCGTTACAACGCTAAGTACCCACTGGAAGTGTACCGCTTCCTGACCCGTGAAGTGGGTGCGACGTATGTCCAGTTTACGCCATGCGTTGAACCAAAAGACTTCACCACCACTGCGCCGCAGTTCTGGAGTGAAAGCATGATACCGGTGCAGGATTCCCCACGCTGCAAGCCCGGTCATCCACTGTCTGTGGTCCATGACTGGAGTGTCGATGCCGATGACTGGGGTGAGTTCCTGAAAGTGACCTTTGAAGAGTGGGTTAATAACGACATGGGACGGGTACTGGTCAACCTGTTTGAGACCGCTGTCGCCCAGACTCTGGGTAAACCGGCACAAATCTGCGCAACCGCCGAGTTCTGCGGTAAGGGTGCTGCTGTGGAGCACGATGGCAAGGTGTATTCCTGTGACCACTATGTCTACCCGGAATATGAGCTGGCTAACATTCACGATATGTCGCTGGCGGACATGGTCATTTCCGATCGTCAGAAAGCCTTCGGACTGGGCAAACGCAATACCCTGCCAAAACAGTGTAAGAAATGTCACTTCCTGCGCCTTTGCTGGGGTGAGTGTCCAAAGAATCGCCTGCTGAAAACCAAAGATGGCGAACCCGGACTGAATTACCTGTGTTCCGGTATGCATGCCTTTTATCAGTATGCAGCGCCGATGTTGGTGGGCATTGCAACGCTGGTTAAGCAGGGCAAACTGCCACTTGCCCGGCAATAGCCAACAAGAAACCGTACTTTTTATTGCCAATAAATTCAGGATGGAGACTAAATCAGGTGGATTGTCGTCAGCAGTTATTGTCCGTTGAGCACGCTCTTAATCAGGCCGTTATCGGCCAGCATGAAGTAGCACGCAGCCTTATCATTGCCATGCTGTGCCGGGGTAATGTTCTGCTCGAAGGGATGCCGGGGCTGGCAAAAACCAGAGCCATTAAAACGCTCGCCACATTGGTAGAAGGCAGCTTTTCCCGAATCCAGTTTACGCCAGACATGTTGCCATCGGATGTCACTGGCACCGAAATTTATCTGGGCGCAGAACAGGGCTTTGAATTCAGGAAAGGCCCGATCTTCGGGAATCTCATTCTGGTCGACGAAATTAACCGTGCTCCGGCCAAAGTACAGGCTGCCCTGCTCGAAGCTATGGAAGAACGTCAGGTAACGGTAGCCGGACATACCCATCCACTGCCCGCTTTTTTCCTGACGCTCGCCACCCAGAACCCGGTGGAACAGGAAGGGACCTATACCCTGCCGGAAGCCCAGCTGGATCGCTTTTTATTAAAAGTACAGGTCAACTATCCGGGCAGGCAGGATGAGATCGAAGTGCTCCGTATCGTGCGGGAGGAAAAGCGCCTTCAAACCGCGACAGCAGAAGAACAACAGGCAATAGAGCCATTATCTCAGGAAGCTGTTTCAGCCTGCTGGAAGGCAGTCAATGACGTTTATGTGTCTGAAGCCGTGGAACAGCTGATTGTTGACCTGATTCATGGCACCCGCGAGCCGACGGAAACTGATGCTTCTTTAACCGAAAGCCTGCGCTATGGTGCCAGCCCCCGTGGCAGTCTGGCACTGGAACATACCGCCAGGGCTCAGGCCTGGCTGGAAGGTCGTGACCATGTCATTCCGGAAGATGTGATAGCCATGGCCAAACCTACCCTTCGTCACCGTATTGCTCTGTCCTATAAAGCCCAGATGCTGGAACAAACTGCGGATTCCATTATCGATACCCTGATTGATGGCGTACTGAGAGGTTAAGAGCAGTGACGGTTGATCTCTACACTGACGTTGACCGCCTTATGGCGCTTCAGGCTGAAGTCCTTGGGCTGGGGCTGACCAGCAGAGAGCGGCTGCGCAGCCTGTTACAGGGGCGATCCCGTACCCGCATTCGGGGCAATGGTCTGGATATTGACGAAGTACGCCCTTATCAGTGGGGAGACGACCCCCGCCATATTGACTGGAAAATGACGGCCCGGCTACAAAAGCCCCATGTGAAGCTATTTACCGAGGAACGCGAAACCCCCATGGTGATCCTGGTGGATCAGCGTCAGGATATGTTTCTCGGCACCCGGCTGATGACCAAATCCTATGCCGCAGCTACCCTGGCCGGACTGTTCGCCTGGGTCGCCACCTTGCTGGGCGAAAAGGTGGAAATGCTGATTTTTGATGATCAGGGAATCACACCAACATCGGCAGTGAGTCGTGCCGCTCAATTGCCAGAGTTTATTTATGCCATTAGTCCGCTATAACCAGCGACTGCGGGCTAATAATGACGTGCCATCGAACCCTCAACAGCTGGTCGATGCGCTGGCATGGACCGAACAGCGGGCATTGAGCAACGGTCAGTTGGTAGTGATCAGTGACTTTATTGGTCTGGACGACAGTGGGTGGCTACTACTGGAGCGTATGAACCAGCGCAGCAGTGTTATTGCGGTAACCGTACACGATTTCCTTGATGAACACTGGCCTGAAAGCGGTCAGTACCTGTTATGTGAACCGGGCAATCAGGCCGAGTTTGATCTTGGTAATAAAAAGACCAATCAAACCCTGCAAAAACAACGGCAGCAGCGACTGCAAACCGTCGATGACCACATGGTGCGCTGTGGTGCCCTGTCACTTCAGGTAAACACCAGTGAGCCACTGATGATTCAGCTATCACGACACCTGTCTGTTTGATGAGGCTCAGGGAATATATGGTCGAATTACCGTTTCTGGATCCGTTAAATACCTATCAGTCTGCTGAGTTGCTGACTCCGGGCTTACCTGATCCTGTCAGTCTGATTCCGCAAACCACAGGCTGGTTGTGGCTGGGGGCTTTATTGCTGGTTATTGCCGGAAAACTCTGGCTCAACCACAAGGCAAAGCAACTGCAGAATGTCTGGCGTACTGAGGCTCTGAACATCATTGATCAGGCAGCCAGTGATAAAGACCTGAGTGGCCTTTTTACCCTCATATTACGAGTCGCCCGACTGTCCATAGACAAAGATGTGATCAAATCCTTGCTGGCTGGAGGATCGGCGAAAGAGTCAGTCGAACAGCTGCTTAACCAGTTGAACCTCAGCCTGACATCAACACAGCTTGATCATCTGCTGGCTGCCCGTTACCGGCCGCCCGGAGACGTGGTCGACGATTCCTTGTTTCCTGTATTAAGCGAATGGGTGAAGACATACCCTCATGTCTGAAATCATACTACTTCTTAAGTCCATCTCGTTTGGCTGGCAGCCGCTGCTGCTACTGTTACCCCTGCCATGGCTGGCAGCCCGCTGGCTGCCACTGTACCGACCACCCCGTCTGGCGTTACGAATTCCCCAACTGCAAAAGCTGCTGGCATTACCGATCAGTCATCAGACAGGTGCCCGACAGTCTGCACCTCCGGCATGGTCCGAACGGTTACTGCGTAGCCTGATCTGGATACTGGTGGTGGTCGCCGCCGCGCAACCCTATCGTCTGGGGCCACCCATTGAGCATATTGAAGTGTCACGGGAAATTCTGCTGGCACTGGATGTTTCCGGCTCCATGGATATCCGCGACATCTTCATTGAAGAGTTTGCGGAAGAACAGCGCATCAGCCGTATGGACTCGGTGCAGCGGGTTGTGAATCAATTTTTGCAGGAACGGGAGACCGAGCGTTTTGGTCTGGCCGTGTTTGGCTCTCAGGCATTCCCTTATGTGCCGTTCACGTCCGACACCGCGCTGTTGCAACAAAAGACTGATGAAATTTATCCCGGTATCGCGGGAGAGCAAACCGCTATCGGTGACGCACTCGGAGTCGCTATTACTCTGTTTGAGCAGAGCAATGTACCGGAGAAGGTGGTTATCCTGCTGACCGATGGCAGTGATACCGCCTCATCCCTGCCACCACAGGCAGCAGCCCGTCTGGCGGCCGACCATGATGTAACCGTTCACGCCATCGCTTTCGGACAGGTTGATCCCGGCGAGGGCATTAATCAAAGAGCCAGTCAGGAAGAGATCATCGACCTGCAAATGCTGGAAACCATCGCAGGTATGACGGGAGGTCAGGTGTTTGTGGGTGATAACCATGACAGCCTGCAGGGAATATTTGAGGAACTGGATAGTCTGCTGGTGTCTGATAACGACCCTCAATACTGGTCACAGCATGAATTCCTGTTTCACTACCCGCTGGCACTGGCAGCCCTGATGTTTGCATTGCTGGCATTGCTGTCACTGAACAATACCCTGCACCGTAGAAAAGAGGCCTGATCATTATGGAGTGGATGACAGATTTTCATTTTCTGCGCCCCGGCTGGCTGTTATTACTGCTTCCTGCGCTGATACTGATCATCAAAGGGAGCAACCGGAACAGCGAACGCAGACACTGGTCCCGGCTGATTCACCGGGCTATGCAGCCACATATGCTGCTGTCAATGGCGGGCAGCGCCAGACTCTCCGTACAACAGTGGTCCGGTATTGTGCTGGTAGTGGCCAGTTCGGCGCTGGCCGGACCCAGCTGGCACCGTGAACTGCCCGAAGGGTTTGAACAGGAAGGCGTCGTATATGTGGTACTCGACAGTCGGGCTTCCATGAATGTCGATGATATCAAGCCAACCCGCTTACAGCACAGTAAGTATAAGCTGGTGACACTGGCGCAACAGCTGCCGAATCTGCAGTTTTCAATTTATGCTTACGCAGATACTGCCCATCAGGTCACACCGGCCTCCAGTGACTGGGTATTTCATGATCTCTATTTACAGGGGCTGTCATCCAGTGTTATGCCGGTACGACTTAGCGGAACATCGGCACTGTCATCAGCACTCGATCAGGTCAGCGAAGCGATGCAGCACAACGATATTCCCGGCTCAGTACTCCTGATTACCAGTCACCTGACTGAACAGGAGGTTACTGTCGTGCGTCAGTTTGCTTCCGGCCATGGTATCCAGATATGGGCAACAGGCACCGCTGAAGGTGCCAGCCTGCAGACAACGAACCGACTGGTCGAAACACAAATGTCAGTAGACAGTTTTCGTACACTGCAACGACAGGGAGTACCCACCGTACTGATGGAAACCAATGATAACGACCTACAGGTTATCAGCGCCCGCCTGACACACAATCTAATTCGTTCTCAGGTTGATAACCCTGAATTTCTCTGGGCCGATTATGGTCGCTATCTGGTGCTGTTGCTGCTGCCTGCCCTGTCGTTCTGGTTTCGAAAAGGTGTGAGGTTGCTGGCCCTGGTCATTCTGTTTGCTACCGGAACACCAGAGGCCGAAGCCAGCCGGGACTGGTTTTTTACGCCGGACCAGCAGGGACAAATGGCTTTCAATCGTGGTGATTATGCCAGAGCGGCAAGCCTCTATTCAGACCATTACCTGAAAGGTGTTGCTTATTATCAGGCAGGTGACTGGTTACCAGCCTTACAGCAGTTTGGTCAGGTTGATACCCATGAGAGCAGACACTTTAAAGCCTTAAGCTATGCCCAGCTTAAATACTGGGATGAAGCGTATGAACTGCTTGCCGAACTGGTTCAGTCTCACCCTGAGGATGCTCTGATCAGCGCTAATTATCAGGCAGTGGCTGAAGTGATGGTGACACTGGAAAAATACCGAAAACAACGTCTGGACGATCAGGCGCTGATGGACAGGGGTGAGGATGAGGCGGATGGCTTTGTTGAGAGTGAACTGGCAGAACACGGCATTGATGCAACACTTGAGGTACCGGGTGGTCTGCTAAATCCCCTGAACTGGCTGGAAGGGTTGGAAATGACACCTGAACAGCTGTTACGAAATCGCTTTCAACACGAAGTGTCAGCAGGTAATGCCCATGAATAAGCGCTTATCAGCCATAGTACTGTTGTTAGTTATCTGGACCGCACCCACACAGGCTCAGGTCATAATAGAAGGAAGCCTGAAAACACTGGATGGCCAACAATCAGGTCTGACACTGGACGTGGTACCCCGGCAGGTCATTCGCATGGACTGGCAACTCGGTTCCGACAGCTGGTTTACCAGCCCACCCCTGATGCCTGACTGGCAGGTTGATGGTGCCGTCATTCTGTCCAGCAGTGAAGAACAGGGTAATTTCTCCCGACGCTCCGGGCGAACCACCTTCAGCGGTGTTAACCGCTATTACTGGTTAGTACCGGAACAGCCAGGTAACCTGACGATCGCGCCCCACGACGTCTGGCTGACCAGAGCACACGACACTGAGGCACGCTTGCACCAGACACCTGTCCTGAATGTTCGAGTAAAGCTGCCTGAGTCTGCCAGCAACAGCTCTGTTAACAACAATACATCTTTCTTTCCGGCCGATGACGTCAGCCTGAGCCAGTCACTGTCATCCATCGAAGGGCTCAAAGTGGGTGATCAGGTGGTTCGCGAGGTCTCTGTTTCTGCCCGGGGTACGCTTGGTTCATTGATTCCCGGGCTGGACGCACTACCTGAGTCTGTCAGCGTGCAAGGCTATCAGGCATCCGCTGAAGTCACCAACCATACGGAACCCCGGGGACGATTAACGGGTGGACTGCGCAAGGAAATCTGGGTCTACCGTTTTGACGAAAGCGGCACCCTGACACTGCCCGGGGTTGAGCTGCAATGGTGGGATCTGCAGAATAAACAATTCAAAACGGTAAGCCTGCCTTCTGTCACCGTAGAAGTTGCCAGCTCAGTAGCCGGCGGTGAAGAACTCAGACTGCGACAGAGTCGTTTTCTTTTTGATCCGATGTTTATTGCGATAATCAGCCTGCTACTGGTTTCAGCGGTCTGCTGGTACTTTAGAAAAACTGTCGCACGTCGTTTCCATCATTTTGTAGCCCTCTTTAAATCAACCCTGGTTAGTCATCCCTTTTGGGTATCCTGCCTGCTATTGCTTACGGCAGTATTTGGCAGCTCGCTATCATTGCAAAATGGCTATTTACACTGGCAACGATGCAACAGTCTATACCTGCACGACTGGCCACTGCCCAACTCTGCCAGTCTTGCCAACCGTCACCGCCCGGCAAGAGTCTGTGTGCTGGTCAGACTGATGACCGTTTTACAGATTCAGCGTTGGAAGCACCGACAAAGCCGTTATTTACCCGATTTGAATGACTGACCGTACGCTGTAATGACATGAAACTGAACGTGCAAGAAATTCTGAAAAGCGAATTCGGATATTCCGACTCCTTAAGTAATGCCCTTATTAACCATGGAAAAATTCGCACTTACGCCAAGGGTGTAAGGCTTGGTTTGCAGGGCGAAATGCATCGACAAATGATGTTCATACTGTCGGGCAAGGGTGCAATTAAAAGTGTTCCCCGGTCAGCAATTTCCCAGAACTTGGCCATAATGCTAAGAGTTCATTTTTCACCCGATGCGTTCCATGTCTACTTCCAAAACCCTTGCGGAAAAACTTGCTGCCCATCCAGAGCTTGAAAAAAGAGTATCTGAATTGATCAGTCTGGTAGAAGCCAAGTCCGGTCATCTTGACCGGGCTGATGAAGCAGAGGAAGCTGTCATTGAAAACCTTAAAGAACTGGGGAATGAGCTTCTGACGGACTGGGGAGCCCATAAAGAGAAGCAAAAGTTTGAAGAGGCCCACGATCTTCACTCTGAATCAAATACTAAAAAAAAGACCTCCACTGGATGACCACTTACGGCAAAGTTCGTCTCTGTGAGCGATGCTTGACCGTTGCAGGGCATCGTATACGCCCTTTTTCCGAGAATGCCCATATCCACTGTCGTGACTACTCTTTACCGTTACAACGGCGATTGGTGGATTTTGCATCAGACAGTTCTTTTGCAACAGCTTCACAGAAAATGGAAGAGCATTATGGCGTTATCGTACCTGAGTCATCAGTACGAGCCATTACCCTGGGTCACGCCCGCTGCATGAGTGAGCAATCTAAAGCTTCCCTGAAAAATTGTCAGGAATGTGTAGGAGAAGGCAAGCAGCTGATTGGTGAAATGGACGGCAGCATGATTCCAGTGGTTCTTTTTGATGAAGAAGCTGAAGGCGACAAGCGCAAGGCCAGAAAAGTTGACTGGCAAGAGGCCAAGCTTTGCTTGGTTTATGAACAAGGAAGTTGCGATAAGCGACATCGTGTAGTTATGGGAGAGCCCGGTGAAGCAGGCGATCAGTGGTTGAGTTGCGCTATTGAGCAAGGTTTGAATCGGCAGTCATCTATTCATTGTGTAAGTGATGGGGCTAAGTGGATTGCCAGCCAGGCAGACCGCGTATTCGCATCTCAGGGAAGTTTTCTGGTGGATTACTATCACCTTTGTGAGTACATCGCAGATGCTGCTAAAGAGTGCATTGGAAAAGATGAAAAAGCCCGTAAAAAATGGACTGATGAACAAAAAACAAGAATGAAAGCAGGTGAGTCAGAGAGAGTTCTGGCAGAGCTTGAGCCTTATCGTAACGGTAAGGTTGGAAAGGAAGCCAACAAATCGGAAGAGTGTCATCGCTATATCAGGAATCGTCCCGGACAATTTGATTATCAGGCGGCAGAAGCTGCCAATTTGCCTATCGGTTCAGGTGAAATAGAGAGCTCCAATCGTTCTGTTGTTCAAACCCGGTTGAAACTTCCCGGAGCATGGTGGAAACCAGAGCATGCTCACGATATGTTGAACCTTAGAACTTTAAGGGCTAATGGTGACTGGAATAAGTACTGGAAAGCCACTGGATAGAACACTTTTAATTGCACCCGTCGGGCAACCTGATGTTGATAAGAGATAATCCCGATGCAACGGAGCAGCTGGCTGGCATTCTTTCTGTCGGCAGTCCGGTGAATGAAGCCTGTTTTTATCACGAACAGCCTTTTAATACTCACCCCTATACCCTGTCGGAAGTCACCTGTTTATGCCTGCCTCCCAATGAGGTTCATCAACTGATCAGAAAGAATATCGAGTTCAATCAGGCTATGGCCTGTTCACTGTCCAAAAAACTGCTAGCGTTCTCGAACCTGACTTTCTTCGGCAAAGAACGCGACAAAAGTGCAAAAGTTCAGAAAGCACTGTTTTCCCTTTTCCAGATCACACGGCAATCCGAGCTTCCCATTACCAAAAGCCAGCTGGCCAGCTTGCTGGGCATGTCACGCAACACGGTCAGTCTCGCCCTCAAGGAGTGCGAAGAACTAAACGCGATTCGTACCTGTTCTGGTTCCATCGTTCTTAAAGACCTTCGAAAGCTCGCTTCCGAACAGCCAAATTAAAGCCAGAAAGCTCTGTACCTGAAGATTTCAGCCACAGGGAAATTGTGACCATGAATTTTTCCACCTTTGATCTGAATCTACTCAAAGCCCTGCTGATCCTCTTGCAGGAAAAAAACACCAACAGGGCTGCCGAACGTCTCAATACCAGTCAGCCTGCGGTCAGCCGTACCCTGGCAAAACTGCGAAAAGAACTTAATGACCCGCTGTTTGTTCGCCAGTCCCGGAACATGACACTGACCCCAAGAGCTGAAGAGATCGCCCTGCAGCTCCCCCGGATCATGGACAGTCTGGAACAGACACTGCAGCTCACTCGCTTTGATCCCTCACAACAGACCGGCAAACTGTCACTGGCACTGAATGGTTTTATTATTGAGAGCCACGGCTATCAGATCTATCAGGCCGTTCGGGAAGTCGCACCACAGCTGCAACTGCAGCTGCACAGTTACAGCCAGGAAACCGTTTCACAACTGATCAATGGCGAAATAGATGCTGCCGTTAACTTTTACCCACTGGATATCTCCAAAGAGTTACGTCAGGTACCTGTAGCTGAACTGACATTCGGACTACTCTGCCGCTCCGGGCATCCTCTGGCCAATAAGCGCATTGAAAAAGACGAGGTCTTTACTGCCGAGCTTGCCACTTTAATTATTCCTGATCACAATCTACGCCGGCTATCCATTCAGAAGTACGCCGATGCGCGTATCAAAGTCGAAGCCCGCTTTCGCAGTCAGCAGTTAAATCCCATTATCAAAGCATTAGAAACATCAGACATGCTCTTTGTTGCTCCTGTCTGCCTGTTAAAAGAACTGAATGACGAAAAATTCTCCCGTGTCTATGTCAACTGCCATGAAGACATTCTGAAACAAAAAGTCGGATTGATTTACAACCATCGCCACTCGGCTTCCTGTCGATTTGACTGGTTACAAAATCTTGTGATCGATACCTTGTCAAAATGATGATTGTGTTAAATCACAGTAAATAACAAATGTGGTATATCCGGTATATCAATAACAACATTGGTGCAGCCTTTTAATTACTGAAAAATAGTCATTATTTGTTGTGATTTTTCCTACCCTCAAGGCTGTTTTTGCATGCAATTCACCAGAACTCTCTCTGCGTCATCACTTATGATGGGAGCAGCACTTTTTATTAGCCCGATGGTTTCTGCCGACACTGCAGACGAGGAACTGCAGGATATGTCAGACCCTCTGGCCGTTTACACCCAGGTCGGTGCCGGCTACACCGATAAAGGTCTGAACATCAAGATTGGTCGAACCTATGATACTGGCAATCCTGCCACAATGGGCATGAACGTTATTGAGCTCAAAGGTGTGGCAGGCGACGCTCTCGGCTGGAATGGCGGCAGTGACCAACGCAAAGCATACAACCGGAATAACAGCGCTGACTCTTTCCGGTTCCGTAATACCACTGCCGACTTTTCCAGAGGTGAAGGTAAAGGTCGAGGCAATCAGCTTGACCTGAATTACGACTTTCGCTCTGAATCAGGAACGCTGTCGTACAGCTTCCTTCAGGAAATACCAAAAAATCTTGGCCGTATAAACATCTACCCTCTGGCAGGAGCTGGCGTTGCTTTTGGTAACAACATTGGGGACGACAACCGTGGTTACAGCGTTCCCGGATCGTTTGCCATTGTCGGAATGTACGGCAAACTGGAAGTGACCGATAAAATCTGGCTGAACTACAACCCAATGTACAGCAGACCTCTGTCAGGTGCTGATGCGTTCATGAATGCAGGCTCTAACACCATGCACGAATTTGCAACCAGCTACCAGATCAACCCACGAACCAATATCCGTTACTTTGCCAACTGGAGCAACAGCATCTCTTATCGGGATGGCGACCACCGCATAGAAATCAATTACCAGATCTGAGACCACTTCAATAAAGCCTTCCTCTGGAAGGCTTTTGCATTCTGATTCACTATGAAAAAACAACTTGTATTACTTTCACTGCCATTCTTCTCGCTGAATGCTCTGGCAGGCGGTATTTTACTGTCAGAAGTTGCCACCTTTGACAGCGTCTCTTCAGCCGGAGTTGGCAATGCCCTCAACCGGAAAGACGCTTCCGCAGCCATTACCAGCCCTGCGGGACTGACCAGCATTGAAGACTCCAGTTACTCGCTGGGTATTCAGTACATTGATGTTGCCAATACCTTTCACGGCGAACAGCCTCAGGCCGGATCACTGAAAACCAAAGCCTCCGGCCAGCAGTTCGCCCCCAGCATGGCCTATGCCCGACGAATCAGTGACAGCACAGTCCTGGGAACATCCCTTCATGCAGAAGGTGGTCTGGGCATGGAGTACACCAACGGTCTGAGTGGTCTGAACCTGATGGATGAAATGTCGATCACGGCCATCAACCTGAATTTTGCCGCAGGCTATCAGGCATCGTCCAACCTGTCACTGGGTGGAGCCATAGTGGTTCAGCATGTGGTAGCGGATCTGGAGGCCAGTTATGAAAGTCATCGCTTTGCAGCAGACGGTTCTTCGACGGCCCCTGGCTTTATGCTTTCTGCCATGTACGACCTGAGTGACAGCACCTATATCAGTGCCAACTACAAAAGCCAGATTGACCACCGTTATAAACTGGAACCCAATCACAACCTTCCCCGTATGGGAACAAAAACCAGATGGCCCGCCATCGTTGACCTGGGCATCAGTCATAACCTGAGTGATCAGCTCAACCTCAAGGTTCGTCTCGCTTATGAAGACTGGAAGGCCTATGGTAAAGCCGATGGCAAAACCATGGAGAATGTTTACAGTGTTGGCGCAGCGCTGAGTTATGCTCAGGATCGCTGGACATACCAGACCGGCTTCAGGTATGACACCAGAATGGTGAAAGAGAAGCACATGGAGCCTGACCTCTCCATTGGCCGCCAGTGGGCATTTGGCCTTGGTGCAGAAAAACAGCTGAACAACAACCATCGCTTGGGTATTGCGTATGAATACCGCGATATGGGCGAGCCAGAGGTTCATTACGGGCTGACAGACATTAAAGGAAAGTTTTCACGCAACAGGCTTCACTTTGTGTCACTGTCGTACGCTTATTAAGTCCTTCGCCTGTTAAACGTATTGATGTTGCGGGTGGAGTCCTTTAAAAAGACTCCACCCGCAACATAACCGAAGACACCTCGTCAAACACCTTCTGCTCCTGCCTTGCCGCCTTCTTATCCAGCTTTTTTTTATGACTGTTATAAAGGGATTCAGCGGTGCGCAGCCGCAAGCGTTCATGGGTGTATTTGTTACGGGAAGCGCGACACTGCGCCTGTTGCACATCGACCTGCTGGCGCTGGTGCAATACCGCCTGATGCACCGACTGCGCCATCATATAGGCACTATTAAGCAGCAGACCATCAGCCTGCCGCTCCTCATCCCAGACGTAATTCTTCTGATAGTCCTCAAGCTGTTGAAGGCGCATCTCTTCCTGCGCCAGCCTGCCCTGATGCTCAGCCAGTTCCTGCTTAACCTGCTGACACTGCATCTCTCTGAGCATCTTCAATTTATCGAGCTGACGTCGTTTTTTCATACAACCATCACCGTTTAGGGCTGAGCAACTTTGGCATCACGCCGGACATTGGGCCAGAGCTCCTGCAGACTATCCAGTGACTGCCGGAAGTCTGAAGCCTCGTACACACCCTGCTGCAACAGGCCAGCCATAGCCGGATACATCTGAATCGACTGGTCAATCATCGGGTCAGTCCCTTTACGATAAGCACCAAGCGCCACCATTTCACTGTTCTTGTTGTAGCGCGCCAGTGTCTGGCGGAACTGACGGGCCAGCTTCTGATGCTCATCACTGGTGACCTGGTTCATTACGCGGCTGATCGACTGTTCAACATCAATAGCCGGGTAATGCCCGGACTCTGCCAGCTCACGACTCAACACAAAATGTCCGTCAAGGATGGCTCGCGCCGAGTCAGCAATAGGGTCCTGCTGATCATCACCTTCTGACAACACCGTGTAAAACGCTGTCATGGAACCCTGACCATTTTCACCATTACCCGCACGCTCAACCAGTGTCGGCAAAAGACTGAACACCGAAGGCGGATAACCTTTTGTCGCAGGCGGCTCACCCACTGCCAGAGCCACTTCACGCTGTGCCTGGGCAAAGCGGGTCAGGGAATCCATCAGCAACAGAACATCCCTGCCCTGATCACGAAAGTACTCGGCAATACGATGGCACAATCTGGACGCACGCAGTCGCATAACCGGCGAGCTGTCAGCCGGAGCGGCAATCACAACAGCACGCTTCATACCTTCTTTACCAAGACTGTGCTCGATAAATTCCTGCACTTCGCGCCCACGCTCACCCACCAGTCCAACCACAGTGATCTCAGCACTGGTATAACGGGTCATCATGCCCAGCAGGACACTTTTACCCACACCACTGCCCGCAAACAGACCAAGGCGCTGCCCCTTGCCCACGGTTAACAGACTGTTGATGGCCCGGATACCCACATTCAGTGGCTCTGCAATGGGGCGACGCTTCAACGGGTTTATCGCCTCACCTTCCAGCGATGTACTGTCATCCACATCCAGCGGACCTTTGCCATCCAATGGACGACCAACGCCGTCAATAACACGCCCCAGCAGATTATCACCGACCGGGATGCGGGTATCGGTATGAATCGGGCGAACCCAGTCACCACTGCTGAGGTTTGCGGGCTGCTCCAGCGGCATAAGAAACAGGCGCCCACCTTCAAAACCGACCACTTCAGCTTCAAGAGTCGATCCATCCTGTCGTTCAACCAGACAGCGCTGCCCGGTACTTAAACGACAGCCAGAGGCTTCAAGACAAAGCCCCTTCACGCGCTGCAGGCGACCATACACCTTACCGGCAGGCACATGCATTTTCCTGCCCGCCGACTGCAGCCGGTCAGACAAACTGGCTTCTTTCATGGTCGCCCACCTCTACTCATCACCAAGGTATCAACTTCTGGCTTTCAACATTTCCAGCTTGTAAATACCACGGGAAATCGCCATATCCGGCTGTTCTGGAATCAGAACCTCAACCCCCATGGCTTCGGCCAGCTCACGCCCCATCAGTGCTGCACCACCACCAACGATCAGAATTTTATCCAGCAATGACGGCGTGGAAACCATGGCTTCCAACTCACGCAGAATCGTCTGCATCACATTTCTGCTGGCTCGCTGGATCAGTTCAGAAACGTTCATATTTTTCAGGCGACCGCTTTTAACCGCTTCTTCCGCCAGTGCGCGAGGGATACGCTTCAGGCCAAACTCCGGCGCTGCCAGCTCGGAGAAACGCTCAACAACAGTCAATACACCCGTACTAAAACTGTCGTAGGATTCGATGGTACCATTGGGTGTTACCACCGATACGTCGGTTGTCGTACCACCAATATCCACCACCAGAATCTTCATGCCTTCTTCAAAACCCGACTTCAGGGAACCGTCGTCATTACGAATGGTATCGAACAGGGCAGGAATACCTTCCGGATAGACCTTACAGTCAATAATCTCCGCCAGCTGATGACCGGCTGCTGATTTAATACCACCCAGAACATTACGCTTCTTGCTGGCAATCAGCTTCTGATTAATAGGCGCACCCTGTACTTTGGAAAAGAACTGGTTCATTGGCAGCGTGACCGCAACCCGCACCGGGCGTCCACCAAAGCCACTCTGGCGCAGCGTTTCATGCACCAGCGCACGGTTAGCTTCTGAGGTCTGATAGGAGGGTATATTCGTACGAATTATGTCGTCAAAATCACCATTGACGGTGTATTCACCACCCTCTTCTGTAAAGTAGGCAGACTCGGCATAACCATTAATATCTACCTTGGCCTGCTCCGCCACACGGGATGGCACAACATGGGTAACAATAGCGCCATTGTCAGCCCGGTAAGTCGCCTTTGCCTGGGCAGAACCTTCATCAATAACGACCAGAGAGGTCATAGATCACTCCAGACCGTCAAAGCAGAAACCAGTCTTAAAACAACACAGGTTTTCGCTGACGGTGTTTACATAAGAAAAATAATTACTGCCCAAGGTCGCCCCAGGCACCCAGCCCGGACGATCCTGACTCAAAGAATGAATCTTTTACATTGTCAGCCGGTTTAGCAGCCACTTCTGTCAGCCTTGCCGTCGGCAGCTCAGGTTCAGGGAATGCTGCCACAGAGACTGGCTTTGCTATATCATAAACCGGAGAGATATCAATGGGCGGAGCCTCCTGAGGGTCTTCCAGCAGGCCGGTACGCAACTGCTCTATACAGTCTGTCAGTCGCTCTTCAAGGGTTGCATCCACATGCCCCAGCCGCCCTTCAATGCGACAGCCGCCACGGGTAACCGCAGAATCAGGACGAATAACAAAGGCATCGGCGCTGTTTTCAACAAACCCCTGCAACCAGGCAGCATCGTCCGGATTGACCCGCAGACTGATGGACTCATGCTCTGTCCGGTCGAGCAGGTGTACAGCCTCTTCAACCACGGCACGAATCTGTTCCGGGGAGTGGCGCAGTTCGGTACGCACCACCTCAATAACAAGCCTTTCCAGCAACCGGGCAGCCCCCAGCACCTGCTGATGGGATAACAAACGACGATGCTCATCCATAGCCTGCATCAGCGCCTCAATACCCGAGAACCGCTGATTCAGTTCGTCAGCGGCAGCCGCCAGCCCCTGCTGCAAACCTTCCTGGAAACCAGCTTCACGCCCTGACTCAACACCCTGCTCAAAGGCTTGCTGATGAAACCCTTCCGCCTGCTTCTGCAAAGCTTCCTGACGTCCCTGCTCCAGACCTTTCTGAAACCTGTCGTCCAGTGCTTTCTGCAGCGTCGCGGCTGCTGAAGGAACCTCCTTCTGCGTATCCACTGACGTCTGCAACGATCCAGTAGCAGCCGGGGAAGAATTAATGGCTTCGTTAAGATTTTGTGTCTTTGAATCCGGGCCAGAAGCATCGACTGATACTCCTTTTTCAGCTGGTTCTGCAACGGAGTCGATCTCAGCCTGAGAGGTGTCATCTGAATTCTGTGACTGGACAGTCTCACTACCAGGCGACGTATCAGCACTCTCCGCTACAGCCGTCACGATATCCTGCTCATCAGAAATTACAGACTTTCCGCCGGCCTTGTCAGCAGGCGTCAGGTCAACAGAATCATATTCCAGTTCAGTCGCATCGGATTCCGGTTCAGCGTCCACTTCAGTAGACACCTCACCAACCTGCGCCCGCCTGCCTCTTCGATGCAATCTTCCGTCATCCGAAGCCTTACCGCCTTTCGCAGACAGCGAAAATGCCGGAAGCAAATCTGTTTTACCAGACTGTTCAGATTCAGGTTGCCCAGGACTGATTTGCCCACCGCCAACAAGCTGGCGCAGCCGCTTCCTGCCACTCCCACCATTACCGGAAGAATCCTGCTGCCTGCGCCGACTGCGACCCGTAAAAACCGACAACTCCCGTTCCTTTTGATCATCGCTGGCCGTCTGCTTCAGCGTTTGACCGGGTCCGGGGAATGCAAATGGCCTGACATGCTCATTACTGTTCACAGGCCACCTTCTGCCGCGCAGACTTATGAGTCATCAACATCAGCGATCACCCAACCATTTCGTCAGCAGAAGAAACCAGCTCAATCTGCCCTTCCCGTGCCAGCTTGCGCGCCAGCGCTGTCAACTGAACACGCGCCTCGTTAACACGGCTGGCACGCATACTGACACCAGACTCGACTTCTTCACGGAGCATGGCAGCAGCACGTTTACCCATACAGGAGTAGACATGCTCCTGACGCTCAGGCAACACACCACGCAGCGCAACAGCCAGCATTTCATTGTCTGCGGCTTCACACACCACACGCAGGGAATCCAGCTCAAGCTCCAGCACATGCTCAAAGGTAAAGCGCAGGGACGCCACCTGGTCCGCCAGCTCATCATCCATAGAGCGCAGGTTATCAAGCAGGTCATCACCCGATTCAGCGTCCATGTGGTTAAGCACTTCCGCCAGCTGCCCCACACCATTAACGGCGTAGGTGCTGACCTCCTGCTGGGTCAGACTGTCCAGCAGGCCCGCAATGGCTTCAAGGGAGGACGTAGGTACAGAGCTGAGGTTAGCCATACGATGGGTCAGATCATTCTGACGGTCTTCCGGGAAACTCTGCAGAATATGCGCACTCTTCGCAGGCTCAATACAGGCCAGGGTAATCGCCTGCAGCTGCGGATGCTCATTGGCAATCAGCCGGGCCACCAGTTTCGGGTCAAGCATCAGCAGTTTTTCCAGAACTTCGCCAAACTGATCACCCTGGGAAGACTGCAGCAGGTCACGGGCGCGTTTCTCGCCCAGCACCTTGCGCAACGCCTGGTCGATACCCGACTTGTCACTGAACAACGGAGCGTCGTTACATTCCGCTGCCATGGTATCCATAATGGTTTCAAGCTCACTTTCCACCACACCATGCACTCTTGGCATCACCTGCATCAACTGGGCAACGTTTTTGGCTGACATCAGGCGCAGCACACGAGCCGCTGCCTTGTCACCCAGCCCCAGGATAACAATGGCCGCCTGCTCCAGCTTACTGCGATTGACGGCTACAGAATTATCATCTGATGACATCACTGAACTCATCAGTCCGCCTCCTTAATCCAGCGTTCAAGAATGGTTGCTATCTGATCAGGACTGGAAACCGCCAGATCCCGCACACGGTCCGACGCTGTTGCATCGACCTTGCTGAACGCATCATCGTCGTCTGAATCTTCATTGCCAGCACCCGCATCCAGCAACGCCAGCTCTGCTGCCAGTGCCGCCTGTTCATGACGTTGACGTCGCTGACGTACACTGTAAAAAATGGCAGCAGCAATCACTCCCACCAGGGCCAGTGCCAACAAACCAATCATTACCGGCATCATTGAACCACCTTCACGTACCGCCATTGCCACGGAAGAAATCTGAACCTCTTCAGCAACAGCCTCATCAAAAAACGGCAGTGAACGTACAGAAATACGATCACCACGGTCCAGGTCAACACCCACAGCATTCCGCACCAGGTCGTCTACTGCAGACAGTGTCAGTTCAGCATCCACCCCATCAATACGACTGTTGAGAATGACAGAGGCATTGATACGTGCAATGCGGAACGCCTCCTGGCGCTGAAAGCTCAGGGTACGGTCCACTTCATAATTACGAATAGTACTGACAGACGATTCACTGCCCTCAGGCGTCTCTACTTCTTCGTTCAGATTATCGACATTGGAAGAGGCCCCCGGCACACCACTGGCCCCTTTGGGATTGCTGCTACCACTGTAACTTTCGCTTCTTAATACCGATGTTTCAGGATCGAATCCCTCGCGGGAGTGCTCCTGATAACTGAAATCAATGTCAGCATTCACTGCCACACGCAGGTTATCCTTGCCAACCACCGGTTCCAGCAGTTGCGTCAGCCGCTGAACATACTGCTGCTCAATCGTCCGGCGATACTGCATCTGCTTATCAGTCTGACTCGGGGTATTCTCATTAGTCGTCAGCGGATTACTGTTCTGATCCAGAACATGGATACGTTCAGGTTTGAGGTCAGGAAAACTACCCGACAGAAGATTGATAATACCCTGCACCTGACGCCCTTCCATCCGAATACCCGGATACAGATCCAGATAGACCGACGCAGAAGGCTCAACCTGTTCACGCAGAAAGGCTGTACGTTCCGGCACAGCCAGATGAACTCGGGCGGTACGGACCGGCCTCAGACTGGCAATGGTCTGCTCCAGCTCGCCTTCCAGTCCCTTAAGATACTGTTTGCGCTCAACAAACTGACTGCGACCCAGCTGACCACCACTGGTCAACAACTCCATGCCGGCTGAAGCCGCAGGTTTAATACCTGCTGTAGCCAGCTGCATACGGGCGGTATTCAACTCGTCAGCTGCAACCATTATCTGACCACTGGTCGGATGCAAACGGTAATCCATCTGACCGGCATCCAGCGCTTCAACCACTGCTGCAACATCGTACAACTCCTGACGACCATAAAGCGGACGCCAGTTGTCGCTTTCATTGCCACTACTGAGCCATAGTCCGGTCACAATCACCAGACTGAGCAGCAGTGATGCACCCACAGCAACCGCTGCAGGGTGCTTCCTGATAATACCGGGAAAGTCTTTACCGGCTCTTGATGAAAAATACGATACCCCGTCTCGCATGCGTTGCATGGCTGCGGCCGGATCCATCTTTGCAGATGCACTCACTCTTGCTCTCCCCGACCGTTAGACCGGCATGTTGAACACGGTTTCGTAAGCGGACACTACCCGGTTACGCACCTGCACAACAGCCTGAAAAGACAGAGACGCTTTTTCACTGGCAATCATGGTTCCCACCAGATCAGAGCTAAGCCCCAGCTCGTAGTCGGTTCGCATCTGGTCCGCCTCATGCCCAAGCTCACTGACATGCTGCAGCGCACCATCCAGAACCTGGGAAAACTGTACCTTGCTGTCGCTCTGAATACGCCCGGTTTCGTTGGGCATAATCCTGGTATCCTGTACATCGGTTGCCCCAGGGAGCGTTATACGCTGCTGAACAACACCCGCAAAATTATGTATTGGCTGCATTTAACCACTTAACTCTTATATCGATGGATGACTCGTAGGTTGGGACGAGCAAAGCGACTCCCAACACGCGTACTTAATGTTATTCACCGTGTTGGGAGTCATTTCATTCGTCCCAACCTACCAGCACGTCAAATTCATTAAAATTATGTATTAAGATGCCATTACCGAACCGGCAATAATTGAATCGACATCAACGCCTGATTCGCGCAATTGCGCCAGTTTGTAGCGCAGCATTCGCGTTGTCATTCCCAGCTCTTGTGCTGAACGACTACGGTGACCACCGTGCCGTTTCAACACTTCCAGAACATGCTGCCACTCCTGCTGCTTTCTTGCAGGTCCGGGATACTTGCCGGTAATCGACGATCCTTCGGCAAAATTCCCGGCATCGGCGTCCTGACGACCGGCAAATTGTTTGATACCCACTACATTAGCGACATCTGCCTTACAGTGCGCCGCCGCATGCCCAGGCAGCATCAGATCTTCAGGCAATACCACCCAGCTGCGCTTCAGAACACCGGCTCGCTGAATAACATTTTCCAGTTCACGAATATTACCGGGCCAGTCATAGGTCTGCAGAGCTGTCATGGCTTCAGCGCTCAGCTCCGGTGCAGGCTGCCCGGACTGACTACAGGAACGACGCAGAAAAAACTGGGCCAGCGGGACAATGTCCTCAGTACGTTCACGAAGAGGCTGCAAGTGCAGGGGAAAGACATTCAGGCGATAATAGAGGTCTTCCCTGAATCGCCCTTCTTTTACGCACTCTGCCAGATCACGATTGGTGGCAGAAACAATGCGGATATCTACCTTAACCGGCTCAGTGCCACCCAGTCGCTCAACTTCTTTTTCCTGCAGTACCCGCAACAGCTTTGCCTGCTGCTCCATAGGCATTTCAGCAATCTCATCGAGGAACAGAGTACCACCGGATGCCTGTTCAAATTTACCGGCATGGCGACTGACAGCACCCGTGAATGCACCTTTTTCATGACCAAACAGAATCGACTCCAGCATCGATTCAGGAATGGCTGCGCAATTAACTGCGACAAAAGGGCCGTCAACACGGGGAGAGCAACGATGGACAAATCTGGCCAGGACTTCTTTGCCAGTACCTGACTCACCGCCAATCAAAATGGCGGCACTGGTCGCAGCAGCCCGCCTGGCCAGCTGTGCGGTATGATGAGTAGAAGGCGAATGGGCAATAAAACCATCCGCACCGGCCACACTGCGGAGCTGGTTCACCTTTGACACCAGCACATCCGGATCAACGGGAGAAACCAGATAATCTGCCGCCCCTGCTGAAATAAGCTCTACAGCCTGCTGCCTGTCAGCTTCCGGTGAAATAACAACGACCGGAACACCCGGCATACTCTGCATATACCGGGCAAGCAGTAAACGACAGCTTTCAGGAGCAATGCTCACCGGGATAATTGCAACATCTGGCCTGTGCTGAGTGGAAGTATCCACCAGCTCAGCTCCGTCAGTAAACGACACTTTCCAGCCGTCACTCACAAGTGCTGAAATCAGTGATTCAGGAACACTTTCATCATGACCGGTCACCAATACTTCTTTATCTGGCATCATGATCAAAAACCATTTAGCAGGCAGTAGATGTTTTCAGGAAGGCTTATCGGAGCTATCATCGGAGCTATCACCGGAACAACCTGACTTCTACACGTCGGTTTTCCTGATGAGAAGCACCGGGAATGGGATAGCGCTGGCCATGATGTCGCACAGCGGTTATCAGCCCGGCATCAACCCCCAGTTCCAGAAGATAAGCCTGAACAGCCCCTGCTCTCTGCTGGGACAGCGTCAGGTTATTCAGCCGGTGTCCGGTCAGGTCGGTATGACCATCTATTTCAATAGAGGTGACTTCGCCATCGTAAGCAATCAGGTCAACGAGGTCTTTCAGACCATCTTTCTGATCCTGACCTAACGCATATCCGGCAACATCAAACTGAACAGCGTACTCTTTGCCCTGCTCCCAGCCGAGCAGAGGGAACACACTGCGTCTGTTATTAAATTCCTGCAGAGGCTGGATAAAATCAATGGCCGGGATTTCCAGGACATTCTGCACACCAGAAGGCATCTGCAGCTCAACAACACCCCAATCACCTTTTGCCATTGCGTCCAGCAGTCTGGGTACATCACTGACAAATGTTATTTCACGCCCATCAGATAACCGGCGACCAGACTTGATAAGTTCTCCAACCGGTTCTTTATTTTTATACGCTTTCAGGGGGGAACTCATTATGAACAGAGTTGCATTATTGGCTTTTTCAATCAGATTCGGGGCTGACAGTCTGAATTCAACCGGCAGACCAGCCTGTTTATAAAAGCTGACGGTTACCGATGGCTCCAGCTGCCAATATAAAGTGGCATCATAACGGGTCGAATCCACCTTCCACTCAACCCCGTCAAAAGAGCGCACTGATGCCCCGACTGAAGCAGAAACGATTAATAAAGCCAGAAGCGCTCGAGTCAACATGTCATTCCCGATTTCTTTTTAATTCAACAAGCTGCCATCAGGAATAATCACCCTGACCAACAAAAAACAACAGATGTTAAAAACACATCGCCGCACAATTTACAAAAATGATCATTTAAATAATACGACAACAATCAAATAATAAAAGGAAGTTAATACCACCGGAGTGTTGTGCAGATGGCACATGATGACAAACCAACCACGCTACCTACATACGTATTATTCACTAAATAAGCAATTCTATTCATTGCGTAAAGCCAGGCAACAATGCATAGATATGCAGGAAACGTTAAAAACACAGGCGACAATGATATATTTTGTTTATTATCAATAATATACATTACATTTTACTGACACAAATCAAGCATTGCTCATTCACTGACCAGACTAAATATCATTTTTATATATATGAATATTTATCTATTTGGTTTCGCAAAATTTACGAGGTTTGTACGTATACTGCCAGCAAACGTCAGGTGTCTATAATCCTGAGCCTTCTGTATTACGCTAAATACTTTTTAACCCGGCTATAACACG
This sequence comes from Endozoicomonas sp. NE40, assembly GCF_040549045.1. Lineage (NCBI taxonomy): Bacteria > Pseudomonadati > Pseudomonadota > Gammaproteobacteria > Oceanospirillales > Endozoicomonadaceae > Endozoicomonas > Endozoicomonas lisbonensis. The sequence goes on from NZ_JBEWTB010000002.1 coordinate 155,508, forward strand.
ACTATAACCCAACCATTATCCAACTATGACACGACTATGAAACAAGAAGACAATTCCTATGAGCCATTTAATCTGTATCTCGCAGGTAACATTGTTCATGGTCTAACTACATTTCTGGAAAAGATTGCCGAACAATGCGCCAACAAATTCCAGATAATGCTCAGTCATACCCTGAATGCTGAAATTAGCGTAATGCCCGTCGTCGAAATTGAGCAGATGATTCTGCACGCTAACCACGACGACAGTTTTCTCCGCACCTGGGTAATCAACAACGAAGACACCCAGGACCTCTCTGTTGTCGCTCTGGACAGGGGCATCATCACTGCCTGTCTGGATCTTATGTGTGGAGGCTCCGGAACATACCCGGACAAAACCTACAACGTCGCGCCCACTATGGGCGACCGACGAATGGCCTATAAGTTAATGCAGGGACTGTTCAAGAGCTTCGAAGAATCTTTTGAATCCATTAATCCCATTAAGTTCCGCATGACAAACAAGTCTGAAGACGCTGCTGCAGAGCAAATCGATCGCTCAGCCATGGATTTTGTTGTCTGCATTTATTTTATTATTTCTATTGGCGACATCTCCGGTTCCGTTCAGTTGATGTACCCTGCCAACAGCCTGACTAAAATGGGCAACACCAAGGCTGTTGTTAACCGCAAGGAAATGCAGCAACAGCTTGAACATAGAATGCTTGACGTTGCCATTCCAATGACCGCCAAACTCGGACAACAGGAAACTTCCCTGCGAAAAGCACTATCGATTAAACCAGGCGACATCATTCCGCTTTTCAATCCGATTGATGCCGACGTCTTTGTTGGTGACCGACTGTTCTGTAAAGCTCAGGTGATGACCGATAACAACAAACTGATGCTTAAAATTGCAAGCAGCAATACCGATACTCCGCCTTATACAGACAAACAGGCCACCATACGTGAGGATTCACAAAAACTTACACAGGAAATAGAGAGCGAATCCCCGGCAATCGATGCCGACGAAGCTCCAGCCAGAAGAAGCAGAAGCAGAAGACGCAACCGAAGTCGGACCCGTGACAAAGAAACTGTCGCTGAGAAATCTGCAACCTGATCAACGTATTAAACACAACGTTACCAGAACATTGCAATCAGAGAGTGCTGAGTCTTCATATCAAGTCAAATCACTCTCTACCGTACTGACTCTTTACCGTTGCGACTCTTTATTGTTAAAGAAGAGAGCAACAGCAAAATATTTGGAGTGACTAATGTCCGCCATCATCAACGAACCAGAAGTAAACGACAACGTAGAAACAGAAGATGCCGTCCGGGAAAATGTCGACAACAAAGTGGACAACAAGCCTGCCGGACCAGATCTGAGCATGATTCTGGATATTCCGGTTCAACTCTCTCTGGAAGTCGGCAGCACCGAACAGACCGTTGAACAGATTCTGGCTCTGGCTCAGGGTTCCGTTATTGAGCTGAACCGCAAAGCTGGCGAACCTCTGGACGTCAAGGTCAACGGCACCCTGATTGCCCGTGGTGAAGTGGTTGAATCCCAGGGCAAGTATGGCATTCGTATTATCGACATTGCAGGCGGCAATGATCGTCTTAACTCACTGCTGTAATGCCAATGATCAGACCATGCCATCCTTTCAGGCTGATACCCCTCCTGCTGCTGACTCCCACAGTCGCTATGGCGGACACATCCCTGAACAGCCAGCTGACTCACAGCATCCTGCTAACGACAGGCATGCTGATGGTTGTTATAGCCTGCTTTCTCGGACTGGCATGGCTGACCAGAAGACTTCAGGCTAGCCACACCGGGCAGCAGCGATCCCTGAAGATTGTAGAATCGATCCCCGTTGGGCGAAATGAGAAAATCTGCATTATCAAAGCCGGTTCAAACTACCAGGTAGTAGGAGTCACCGCCCACCAGATCACCCTGCTGGACACTCTGGATCAGGTTGAAACTGAACAACCTGCCAACCACAAAAACCAGGCCTGGAACTGGGCTCAGTCGCTTTTGCAGAAACAGCCTTTACAGAGCAATTCTCAATAATGTCCTGCGAGATGACCAATCAGGCCAATCTGTCTATGTTCAAAACCGTACGCTTTAAACCAGCCTGTCGCGATAACACTTTCTTAAAGAAACAAGTGTGTAAGAAGCAAGTGCGTAAACAACAAACACCTTTGGCAATAACGGTTGTCGCTCTGACCCTGTGTCTGCTGCCTGCAATCAGCTTCGCTGCACCCGACATTCCACTGCTGACCATGACCGACAGTGGCGATGCCCGGGAATACAGCACGACTCTGCAAATCCTGCTGTTACTAAGCGCCCTGTCATTCCTGCCCGCACTGCTACTGGTTCTGACCAGCTTTACACGAATCATTGTCGTATTTTCACTGTTACGACAGGCAATCGGCCTGCAGCAGTCACCCCCGAACCCGGTATTGATCGGTCTTGCCCTGTTCCTGACCCTGTTTATCATGCAGCCGGTATTTAACAGCACATGGCAACAGGCCGTGGAACCCTGGATGGCAGAAGAGCTGACATTCAATGAAGCCGTTACAGAAGCCTCTATCCCCTTCAAACGCTTTATGCTGGAGCAGACCCATGCACCGGCCCTGCAACAGATGTCCGATATTTCAGGAGAAGCTCTGGCAGACAACGCAGACGACATGCCCTTAAGCGTTCTGGTACCCGCCTTTGTAATCAGCGAACTGAAAACTGCTTTCCAGATCGGCTTTATGCTGTTCATACCCTTTCTGGTGATCGACCTGGTCGTCGCCAGCGTTCTGATGGCCATGGGTATGATGATGCTGTCACCACTGGTGGTGTCCCTGCCCTTTAAGATCATGCTGTTTGTACTGATCGACGGCTGGACTCTGATTGTCGGCACCCTGGCCGCCAGCTTTTAACGACCAGCCTGTAATGAAACGTCACCAGACGTACGACGGAGAACTCTATGACACCGGAAATCGCTCTCGACCTGTTTCGTCAGGCGCAATTCCTGATCGTAATGATGGTCGTCGTCATTATCGGGCCGGGACTGCTGGTCGGACTGCTGGTTGCCGTTTTTCAGGCAGCCACACAGATCAACGAACAAACCCTGAGCTTCCTGCCCCGACTGCTCACCACGCTTCTGACCATTGTATTCGCCGGTCCGTGGCTGTTGCAGCAGATTATGGACCTGGCCACCTCGATCATTACCAACATACCTGTGAATATCGGGTGATACGTGCTCAGTAGTGCAGAACTCACCAGCTGGATTGGCCAGCTGCTATGGCCCATGTTCCGGATCACCAGCGCCCTCTGGCTACTGCCCATTTTTGGCGGCCGGGGCGTACCGCGCCACAGTCGTCTGGCACTGGCGGGAGCCCTGGCGTTTCTAATCGCCCCCCAGCTGCACAGCCTGCCCCAGGTTGACCCTTTGTCTCCTTTGGGCATGATGATCACTGTCGAGCAGATCATTATCGGATTAAGCTTTGCCTTTATCATCAAGCTGCTGTTTACGGTTTTCACTCTGGCCGGGCAGATGATGTCAATGCAGATGGGTCTTGCCATGGCCGTGATGAACGACCCATCCAGCGGGTCCACACCTCTGCTGGGAACCTGGCTACAGACCCTGACCTTCCTGCTGTTTCTCGCTATAGACGGGCATCTGGTGCTGTTTACCGTTTTACTGGAAAGCTTTGACACCCTGCCCATTGGTGGCGGACTCTTCGCCAGCGATTATCTCGATATCACCCTGATGGGCAGCTGGCTGTTCAGCGGTGCCTTTCTGATGGCGATGCCATCTATTTTCAGCATGCTACTGGTCAACCTCTGCTTTGGCGTCATGAGCCGGGCAGCATCACAGCTGAACATCTTCGCACTGGGTTTCCCCATGACCATGATGTTCGGCATGATCACCCTGCTTCTGGTATTGATTAACATTCCCTCAGTGTTTACTGAAATGACTGAACTGGCTCTGACTGCGCTGCGCAGTTACCTGCAGAACTGATGAGTGAAACGGATCAGGAAAAAACCGAAGACCCCACCCCCCGGCGATTAGAGAAAAGCCGGGAAAAAGGCCAGGTTCCCCGGTCCCGGGAGCTCAGCACTGCACTGATATTTCTGGTGGCCAGCGTCGTCCTGCGCTTTATGGCCGCGCCACTGGGCAACCAGATTGGAACGGTACTCTATAGCAGCTTTGCACTGGACCGGTCATCCATTTTTGACAACACGGCGATGGCCCGACAACTCCAGCTCGCATTAACCAGTGTGGCACCAATGGCCGCCTTCACACTGAGCATTATCGCACTGGCAGGCGCACTCGGGCAGATCATGCTGGGCGGGGTACTGTTCAACGGCGACTCCCTGATGCCCAAGCTGAACCGCCTGAGCCCGACACAATGGATAAAGAAAGTATTCTCGAAGCGCGGCCTTGTTGAACTGGTCAAGTCGATCCTGAAAATCCTGCTGATTATCAGTTGCCTGATCTGGCTGCTCTGGAACAACTATCCACTGCTGTTAAACCTGTCTCGTCTGTCGTTTTATGCCGCTGTTGAAGTGGGACTGACCACCCTGGCCAATGCTCTGTTTGCCTACGCCCTGTGCGTGGTGTTAATCAGCGCGATCGACGCACCGTTCCAGCTGTATGACCACAAAGAGCGGTTAAAAATGACTAAACAGGAAGTCAAGGACGAACACAAAGACATCGAAGGTCGCCCGGAAATCAAGCAGAAAGTACGACAGCTGCAGCGGGAAATGGCAAACCAGCGGATGATGCAGAGAGTCCCTGAAGCTGACGTTATTATCGTCAACCCAACCCACTATTCAGTCGCCCTTAAATACGACCAGGGGCGCGCCAGCGCACCCTTTGTACTCGCCAAGGGTGTCGATGAAATCGCCCTGAAGATGCGCGAAGTGGCTAACCATCATGAAATACAGCTGGTTGAAGCACCACTGCTGACCCGAGCCATTTATTACTCAACCCAGATCGATCAGGAAATACCTGACGATCTGTATCTGGCAGTTGCCCAGGTACTGGCCTATGTCCACCAGTTAAGACAGTTCCGTCAAGGTGCCGCCAGCACCGCACCGGTCATGGCAAACCTGGATATACCCGATTCTTATCAGGCAAACGGTAAACGCAAACCAGCCCACGCAAGGAGCTGATAACGGAGTCTCTATGAACACCCTTTCCGCAAAAAAAATATTGCCATCCGGCAACCATATGGGGGCTCCCCTGCTCTTGCTAGCACTGCTGGCCATGGTCACTCTGCAGATTCCCCCGTTACTGCTAGATGCCCTTTTTACGTTTAATATCGCCCTGGCTCTGGTCGTGCTGATGGTAGCTGTCTACACCCTCAGACCTCTGGATTTCAGGGTTTTTCCGACCATTCTGCTGATTGCCACCCTGATGAGGCTGGCTCTGAACGTTGCCTCGACCCGCATCGTACTGCTCAATGGTCACAATGGCGGTGCCGCTGCCGGTAAGGTGATTGAAGCCTTTGGTAATGTGGTGATTGGCGGTGATTATGTAGTCGGACTGGTGGTCTTTACCATTTTGATGATCATCAACTTTGTCGTGGTCACCAAAGGTGGTGGTCGCATATCCGAAGTGACTGCCCGCTTTACTCTGGATGCCATGCCCGGCAAACAGATGGCCATTGACGCTGACCTGAACAGCGGCCTGATTACTCAGGATGAAGCCCGAACGCGTCGTGAAGAAGTACGACAGGAGGCAGACTTCTACGGCTCAATGGATGGTGCCAGTAAATTTGTTCGCGGCGACGCCATTGCCGGCCTGTTAATTTTGTTCATCAACATTATCGGTGGTATCGCGATTGGTGTACTGCAACACGACCTCAGCTTTGGCCTGGCGTTTCAGACTTACTCCCTGCTGACCATTGGTGACGGTCTGGTTGCCCAGATCCCGTCCCTGCTGCTGTCTACCACAGCGGCCATCATGGTGACACGGGTCAGCGACTCTGAAGACATGGGTGAACAGCTCACCCGCCAGATGTTTGGCTCCAACAGGGCGCTTGCGGTGGCTGCTGGCGTACTGATTGTTATGGGTATCGTTCCCGGCATGCCACACTTTGCCTTCCTGAGCCTGGGCTTTGCAGCAGCTCTGGCTGCCTGGATGATGTCGCGTAACAAGAAAACATCAGAAGTCGTCGAACAGGTGACCAATGACCTGAAAGAAAACATCAACCCGCAACAGCCTGAAAAACGCGAACTGAGCTGGGAAGATGTACCCGTCGTACATACCATCAGCCTTGAGCTAGGCTACCGGCTGGTAGGGCTGGTTGATGAAAAGCGTGGTGGTGAACTGCTGGACCGAATCAAGGGCATTCGCAAAAACCTGTCGGCCATCAGCGGCTTCCTGATTCCTTCCGTTCATGTACGTGACAACCTGCAGCTGCAGGCGACTGGTTACCGCATCAACCTCAAGGGGGTAGGTATTTCGGAAGCAACCGTTCAGGTAAACAAACTGTTAGCGCTTAATCCGGGCGAGGTGTATGGCGAGATCGAAGGCAGCAAAACCACCGATCCGGCCTATGGCCTGCCCGCCGTATGGATTGATGAAGAACAGCGGGATAACGCCCTGGCACTGGGCTATACCGTGGTTGACTCGTCTACTGTCATTGCGACTCATATCAGCAAAATCATGGAAGACCACTCCCACGAACTGCTGGGTTACGAAGAAACACAACAGCTGATTGATAACCTGAAAAAAATTGCGCCCAAACTGTGCGATGAGCTGACCCCTGCAAAGCTTAGCGTCAACACCATACAACAGGTATTCCAGCACCTGCTGCAGGACAGTATCCCTCTGACTGACGTTCGCACCATTGGCGGTACACTCCTTGACGCCAGCAATCGCCACACTCACCCGATCGCTCTGGCACAAGAGGTTCGTGTCGCCCTGCGCCGAACGATACTTGACAACCTGGTGGGCATGGAGAGCCTTATTCCTGTTGCCACACTGGCCCAGCCACTGGAGCAACTGCTGCTACAGGCTTTTCAGAAGACACAGCAACAGGGAGGCGGACAGTTTGCGCCGGACGCAATTCCCCTGGAACCCAATGTGACCGAACAACTTCAGAAACACATGCCTGAAGTCACACAGACCATGCAGAACACCGGAAAAACACCGATTCTTCTGGTAGCACCGCAACTGCGCCCGCTGCTGGCACGATTTGCACGACTCTGCTCGCCTGAACTGGCGGTTCTGTCCTACAACGAAATACCAGACAACCGGCAGATTGTTGTAGATATAAACCTGGGTTGAAACAACATAAACGAATGAGTCATTTTTTCATCGTCCAACGGTGATAGTGAATATTTACCGTAAAAAAGCACTGAATTATCTGTTTAAAGATTGTTCAGTGCTTTTTTTTTGAACAGCTGTCCGTTATTTTAAGCAGCCACCCTGACGACTGACGGACGACCTATAACACAGTGACCGATGTAAAGCCCTTCGACCTGCGCCATGCCGGTAATGAAATCCACCTTGTCTCTTCAGTGCTGCGTAAAATTGCTGAGCAGGCTGGCCAACGATTTCAAAATCATGTCAGCCACCTTCTGAACTGCGACGCAACCATTACCACGGAAGTCACCCTTGAGCATGACTTACTGCACGCCAATGCCGACGCCAGATACTTTCGCAACTGGATCATCGTTGACAACGACATCAATGACCTGTCTGTTGCACGGGTCAGTCGTTCTCTGGCCAGCGCATTCACCGACATGACCTGCGGCGGCACCGGTACCAGTATTACCAGGGCCGGTGAAGACCGCCCCCTCACCAGCGAAGGCAGAGTCCTGACCATGATGGTTAAGCACTTGCTGGATGAACTGGCCTTTGCCTACAGCGCTCTCGCCCCCACCACCCTGAGACTGACCAGCAACAAAGAAACGACAGAAGCAGAACACCAGCAAACCTATAAGCCCGCCTTTCTCTCCTGCATGAATTTCCATCTTCAGGCAGGAAAAGCCCGTGGAACCCTGTCGATCCTTTACCCCACCAGCCAGTTCAGTTCAGACGCTTATTTCAGCGATGGCCACTCCAACCATGACCGCCTGAGTGCTCTGAAGCAACGGATGCTTGATATAAAACTACCGGTGTCGGCTATCCTGACCAACCAGAAAACGAGCCTTGCAGATATGCTTGAACTGAAAGCCGGAGATATTATCCCACTTGAGGACATTACAGACGCCGGGATTTTTATTGGCAACAAGCGCCTGGGAACAGCCAGCGTGCTCACTGACGGCCAGAATATTCTGGCCCATATTTCGAGCATAACCCGCTGACCTCGCCCTGTCAGACAAGCCAGACAACAGGAGATAAGCAGAACTGTATTATCAGGATGGAAAACGACCGAAGGGATTGGGAAAAGACTTTTTAAAAGCAGTAATGGCTTTCAACAGTATCTGTGAAAGCCGTTACCTTTCAGACAGCCACTCAGGTCAGCAACTTACGGCGACCTGCCAGCGCGTGGGCCAGAGTACCACCATCGACATACTCCAGCTCCCCACCCAGTGGGACGCCGTGAGCAATACGGGTAGCCTCGACGTCTCTGCGTTTCAGCTCTTCAGCAATATAATGGGCCGTAGCCTCACCTTCCACAGTAGGGTTCGTCGCAAGAATCACTTCGGTTACCTGATTCTTTTCCACCAGCTGCATCAGGTCAGTCACCCCGATATCACCAGGACCTATGCCATCAATAGGCGACAAGTGTCCCATTAGCACGAAGTATCGCCCCCGGTAACCACCTGCCTGCTCGAAAGCCATGACATCAGAAGGGTTTTCAACCACGCAGAGCGTTGTCGACTCCCGCCCCCCATGAGCACAAATTTCACACAGATGATCTTCGCAGAGGGTTCGGCAGTCCCGACAGCGACCAACACCTTCAGCTGCTTCCTGCAAGGCTTTAGCCAGCCGCAGAGCGCCTTCCCGGTCCCGCTCCAGCAGGTGCAGGGCCATCCGCTGGGAAGAACGGGGACCAACCCCGGGCAGACAACGCAGGCTTTCCATCAATTCCCTGATAAGAGGACTGAACATAAGTGACCTGTCTCTCGATTAAAATGGCATCTTGAAGCCATCAGGCAGATTCATGCCTGCTGTCAGGCCGGACATTTTTTCCTTGTTATTGCTCTCAACCTTGCGAACAGCGTCGTTTACCGCCGCAGCCAGCAGGTCTTCCAGCATTTCCTTGTCTTCTTCCATCAGGCTCGGATCAATTTCGACACGCTTAACATCGTGGCGTCCTGTCATAGTGACCTTTACCATACCGGCACCGGATTCACCCTGAACTTCCGCATTCGCAAGCTCTTCCTGAACCCGCTGCATATCTTCCTGCATTTTCTGGGCCTGCTTCATCAGATTGCCCATACCACCCTTGAACATAGTGACTCCTTATTAGGTTCGTGTGATTAAATACAATCGCCCGTCGACCAGCAACTAACCGCTACTTTATGACATTACCGACGGGCTGAATGCTGTCGTCCAGAACAACAGCAGTGAATTGATCAACCAGTGACTGCACATTGGCATCACTGTATATACTGTCGCGGGCCTGCTGCAGACGCTCGGCAATTTTCCGTTCACGCCAGGCTGCTGGTGTTTCAGTCTGCACAACGCCCACCTCTACCTGCAGGCGCACCGGTTGCTGAAAATAGTCTGACAGTGCCTTTTCAATACGTTCACGATGGGTATCGTTGTAAAGCGTGCTGCGTCCTTCGTCCAGACGCAGATCTATACGTCCACTGCTGTGTGCAACGTATTCACAATGAGACCCAATCGTCCGGGTAACACCGCCCAGCGGCAGACTGCGATAAACCGGAATCCAGCTCAGGGCATCCAGATCGGTCAGACAGACCCGTTCGGAAGGGTCAGGCAATACCGGAGCCTCATCTGCCACCTGTGGCACAACCGCTGGCTCAGGCATGGGAAGATTCTGCAAATCCATGCTGGCTGCATAACTTTCATAGGTTGACATCGGCGGAGGCACATCGTCATCATCCCGGTCGTCCGGCTCTGCACCAGATGCGACAGCAGGCGTATAGTCAGCCTGAAAAACCGGATCTCCCGCCTGATCGTCATCTAACGGCGGCACCTCCTGCAAATAGTCCGGCTGCTCAGAAAAAGGTGGCTCCTGTCCTGTCAGAGATTCAACCTCCTGCTCCACCTCCGGAACAGATTGAGGTGCTGCCGGTGCAACCGGCTCAACGACCGCCATAGCGGGTGAAGGTGAAAAATCCTCTGGCAGAGGGTTCACTGCCATGGTCGGAGCCGGCTGAACAGATTCTGCGGCAAGAGCAGCTTCCTGCTGCGGCAGAACCGGCGGCATCGTTGCAGATTGCACCGGTTCAACAGCAGGCTCTGCAACAACAGACTCTTGGGCAATGGATTCAGTAACCGTTGATTCAGTAGCTATTGGTTCAGCAGCAAACGCAGGTCCGGGCTCAGGCTCCGCCGTTTCAGAGGACTCAGAAGCGGGTCCGCCAACATTAGCAGGAGAGCGCTCAGCACCTCCGGATTCAATCCGCACCGGCTCAGGCCGGAAGGCCAGCATACGCAGCAACGCCATCTCAAAGCCGCTTCTTGGCTCTGGCGCTAACGGCAGGTCACGCTTACCTACCAGACCAATCTGATAGTACAGCTGAACATCTTCTGCCCGCATATTACCCGCCAGCTGCAACACCTGCTCACGATCGCCCTGACTGTTATCCACCGCATCAGGAACTGCCTGGGCAATAGCCACCCGGTGCAGCACCGACAGCATATCATTCAGTACTGCCATATAATCCGGCGCATGCTCTGCCAGATCAGCAACTGCTTTAAGAACGCTTCCGGCATCTGCAGTCGACAGCGCCCGAACCATCTTCATGACCTGCCCCTGATCAATGGTACCCAGCATTGAGCTGACTTCACCTTCAGAAACCCGTCCGTTGCCGAAGGCAATAGCCTGATCCGTCAGACTCAGAGAATCCCGCATACTGCCATCGGCCGCACGCGCCAGCTGCCAGAGTGCCGAGGTTTCATAGGGGATATGTTCACTGCTGAGAACATTTTCCAGATGCCCGACAATGCGCTCCGGCGTCATATTTTTCAGACCGAACTGCAAACAGCGGGACAAAATCGTGATGGGCAGCTTCTGCGGGTCCGTGGTGGCCAGCAGGAACTTCACATGAGGAGGCGGCTCTTCCAGAGTTTTCAGCAACGCATTAAAACTGTGCGCCGACAACATATGTACCTCGTCAATCAGGTACACTTTGTAGCGTCCGCGAGTCGGGGCATACTGAACGTTATCGAGAAGCTCCCGGGTGTCTTCCACCTTGGTACGGGATGCCGCATCCACCTCAATCAGGTCAACGAAACGTCCGTCATCGATTTCACAACAGGCGGCGCACTGCCCGCAGGGCGTTGAGCTCACCCCTTCGTCACAGTTGAGACACTTTGCCAGAATTCGGGCAATGGTGGTTTTACCTACCCCGCGGGTACCGGTAAACAGATAAGCGTGGTGCAGACGATCCTGATCCAGTGCATTCACCAGAGCCTGCAGAACATGCGTCTGCCCAACCAGCTCCTTGAAAGAACGAGGTCGCCACTTGCGAGCAAGAACCTGATAGCTCATTGAAAAGCGTCAATACCCAGTAATAGAAATGTGTGAAACCTATGCTAACGAAGATGTCATAAGAATGCACTAGGAGCCTGATCAACATTCAGGGTGAATGCGTACAGAAGCATCAGCCATCGGACCGTATCAATAAAAAATAGCTTAATGTGAATCAGAGCGCCTGACAGGCAGAGAAAGGATCAATTCGAGATTGGAGGCAAACCCTGCCAGCCACACCCCGGCACATGATGTCACTGCTACCGTTGCTCCCTTCCGGGCCTGGCGGAGTTTACAGCTGATCATTGCGGGGGGACCGACAGGGTCCACCATAATGCAAGCTCCGGATCGGTTTGCCGTTTCAGCGAATCGCCCCGTCGTCTTGATGCTGCGCATTCTCCATATTTAACCCCTGCCCGTCAACCACCAGTTATAACTATTTTTATCGAAACTGCTGATTTTTCATAATCTTATGCTGACTTCCTGAGAAAGGAAGCCCTGAGCCTGGCAATAAACTCATCATCCTCACACATGATTTTACCCGGACTGTCTGACAGTTTGGCGACTGGCTGGCCATTCAGTTCCACCAGCTTGAGAACAATATTCGGCGCAGCCTGACCCATATCGTTAGTCAGGTAAGTGCCTATACCAAAGCTGACTTTCACCCGACCTGAAAAATGCCGGTACAGCATGACTGCCGTATCAAAATCCAGCTTGTCACTAAATACAAATGTCTTGTCACGGGCATCAATACCCAGGCTGACATAGTGCGCCAGAGCCTGCTCACCCCATGCAACAGGGTCACCGGAATCATGCCGGATACCGGCATAAGCGGTGGCAAGACGGTAGTCAAAGTCCTGCAGAAATGCCTTCATGCTGACGGTGTCCGTCAGGGCAACACCCAGCTGACCATCGTAATAATCCAGCCAGGTAAGCAGCGCGTCCTGCTGAAAGTCAGACAAACTGTTTCCCAGCGCCTGATGCGCCTGCAACCATTCGTGAGCCATAGTGCCGACAGGTTTCAGACCAAGGGTTCGGGCAAGGTGTAGATTACTGGTACCCGCAAATGCCGAGGGCAACTCTTTCTGCAGGGTTCTGACAACATGTTCATGCCACTGTCCGGAGAAACGGCGTCGGGTACCAAAGTCCACCAGGTTAAAATCAGCACGATCACCCAGGTCAGCTTTAAACCGTTGAATCTTAGTCTGCAGCCGCAGTTCTCCTGAGCGCTCAGGTTTACCACGAAAATGACGACGGCAATGAAGCTCGCTCACAATGGCCAGAATAAAGATTTCGAAGTGCGTAATCTCAGCCCAGTTGCCGGTAACAGTAATGTCCACATGCCCGCCGGACTCTGCAATATGAACCGTTTTCGGGTCAAGACGAAAACATCGCAGCCAGTTAACAAACTCCGACGTTATAAAAGGCAACTCCCCTAACCAGAACAGTTCCTCTTCGGTCAGAGACAGCTCAGCCAGTGAATCGATCTGGGTGCGCAGCTCTTTCAAATCCAGATCCAGCTGTCCCGAACGACAACGAAAGCTCATCTTGCCCCTGGCATTCGGGTAACAACTGAACATCACCTGCTGCATGGTGTACTTGTAGAGGTCAGTATCCAGCAGCGAGGTAATTATTGGTTTTACAGTCACCGGCTCGATAACACCGGCTGTGCAATCAGTCATCAAATTCAGGCTTCCATCAATTGCTGCGAACGAAAAACAAGCTCGTCCAGACTATTAATAAACTCTGCACCCGCCTCACGCATCTGCGTCATCGCCTGCTGCTCTGTCGCTTCGGAGAGACTTCGGGTTGCAGACAGGTTAACAACCACCCTGAACCCCGCCTGCAGCAGTTGCAGAACCGTCACTTTTACACAGAAGTCCAGGGCCAAACCTCCCACAAGCACAGTGCGGGTATTGCGGTCACGCAGAAATTCAATCACACCGGTACTTCGGGTATCGGCCAGATCGTGATAGCAGGCACCATAGGGGTGAAGGTCGGGCTCAATGCCTTTCCAGACAAAAAAATCATAATCCGTGACCGCTGGCAACCCCTCCAGCAACTCAAAACCATAGGTACCCGGTACCGCATGGAGATTCCAGTATCTGTCTGAGTTGGCATGATCGCTCAAAGGCGTCAGCTGCGGATTCTCGTTACTGGCCACCCAGATGGCTGACACAGGATGTGCATCTTTCGATCCAACCCGCCAGTGCGCCAACTCTGCCTGCGCATTCAGCGCATCGGCAATGGTATTCCCCTCTGGCACTGGCAATTCATCAGGACACAGTGGGGTAAAGCAGTTCTGGGCATCCACGTCGAAGGAGGCAATGATGTCAGAAGCGTCAATTTCAACCATGGATAACCTCAGGGTGACAAAATGAAAGTGGTTCACTAACATAGTGAACTTAGTTCACTATCCTGTCAAGCCGACACCTGTTCGGACGATTCAGGTAGAATAACGACGAATAACCGTTAATCTGTTGATACCAAAGGAATTTATATGAGCCTGAATACGGCACTCATTTCGGTCGATGTTGTTGCGTTCCGGCTATTCAATGGCAAACTGCATGTACTCGCCCAGAGGATACAGACAGACAGAAATGACTCACAATGGATGCTACCTGCCGGAAAAATTGATCCGGTAAAAGACCAGAGTGTGGACGATACCGCTTATCGTCAGCTTGAGCGCCTGACCAGTAAAAAGCCTGGCTATATGGAACAGGTAGTGACCCTGGGGGACAATCAGCGGGACTCGCGGGGATGGTCGTTGACCATTGTCTATTACGCACTGATCGACAGCAATGATGGTGAACAGCTGACCCCCGGAGCAAAGTGGCTGCCTGCAGACATTGAAACCCTGCAGGAACAACTGGCTTATGACCACAGTCGCCTGATCCAGCAGGCCCTTGACCGGTTAAGAAGCAAAATCCAGTATTCATCCCTGCCCGTCTATCTGTTACCCGACACCTTTACACTGTCAGAAATCCATGGTGTTTTTTCAGCGGTACTGGACAAAGCCCCTCCCATGCGTTCTATCCGAAACCGCTTCCTGCAAGGAGATTTGCTGATTGATACAGGAAAACTGAAAAGGGGCAGCAACCGGCCTGCTGCCCTGTATAAGGTTAACCAGAATTCAGAAACCTGGTTGTTTGACAGGCTGTATATTTCTACTCGCTGACAGGCCTCACATCGATCGAAAACCTGCTGCCATACTGCCGATTCAAGTTTTCAAGCCATGTCACAAGCTGATCGGCACTCACACCAGCTGGCATACGAGCACGAAAGGTCAGATCTTGTTGCCGGGTCAGAGAAGTCAAAGAGGATGCCACAAGGTCATATTCTCCAGTACACTGCAACATGCTGGCAACTTGTCGGAGATAGGTGATTTGCTCCCAGGTAACGGGAAGACTGCTCCATCTGAATGAAAATCTTATCTGATAGACACTGGAAAATGGTGTATATCCTAAAAACCATGTACTTGCGGGGGTACACATCGCCCCCGTCGTAACACAGCCAGCTCCCAGCCCATTAACACCCAGGCTAAATCCTGCATACGCTCCGCCTGAAGCAGCAAGCCCGACAAATGGAGCAATCCATCTCCCCCACTTCCAGCGAGGATTCGCACTGGAATCGAACACATATTTCCCCAGGCGACGCATTGGGCTGAAAGTATTTATTTGCTCGCCCTCCATACCCATCAGACTGACCATTAAACGGGTAAATTCTTCCACCCGGTTCCCAGGAACCCGAAAGACGGGTGACTCCTGCGATTCCTCCCCGGGAGAACCATCTTCCAGCCAGGCAGAGACATGAACATTGCCCGTAGACACCATCACTCCATGCAGAGACCTCAAAGCTTCAGGCTGCTTGTCTACAGATTCAGAACTGACCGTCTGCCTGACAATCTCTGCGGGACAGACATCAGTTTCTGATGATTCGGGAACAGCAGCCCCACTTTGATCGGAGCCCTGCAACCCTCCTCCCGGCCCCGCATCAGACAACGATTGATAAGTGTACCCGTTCATTTCGTACTCTTCAGGTGGTACAGCAGCCTGGACTTCACCACTTCGTCGCGAAAGGTAGTAGTTAAGAAAACCCCATAACCAGTTTGGACTGGCAGATTCATCTTCTACATCGTTAATCAAATCTACATAAATTCTGGCTTTTGTCTCTTTCGCCTGTATATAAAGCACATAGTTCTGAGCACCAGCTCTGGAGGCCATTAAACACACCAGAATAAACAGGAATAAATACTTATACATCACCATCTGGTCGCAGAATATTTCCACAACCACCCCTTAAGATAACAACTTAAAAACTTGTTACCAGCCCTCACAATCAACCATCGGATAATCAGGTTTTAACCGCTTTAGATACCACTGAGACTAAGCACACTGATCCCCCGATAACAAAGAAAGTAGATTAATTACTTAAACTGGCATTACTTGACAGAAGTTCTGTACTCTCAACAGGCCAAGACTTCGGAACAGACAAAATTGATGGCAGTTGTAGATTTACACTGCACACTCGCGCCAGAAATATCCAGACCAGCGCATCACAACTATTATGTTATTTAAAAACTTTATTGGTATAACAAGGATAAAAGATTAACTACATTTCACAGCCCGATCATATAAGCCAGAACAAACACGATTATTGATTGCCAAGCGCTTTTAAAATAGCTAAACCACCAAAAAAAGTTCTTTTTTATTTAGAATATTTCCGACTAGGGTCATTCTTAATTAGTTCAAACCAACAAACCCTGAATACAACTCGCTCATTAACTTTCACCACACACAAAAAAAGCCGCATAAAGCGGCTTTTTTGATGCAGGGCCAATCTCTTATTACAGGGCGAGAAAGAGTCCTGCAATCGTAGCACTCATCAGGTTAGACAGCGTACCAGCTGCCACAGCCTTCAGACCAAACCGGGCAATGTCAGTACGACGACTTGGTGCCATGGAACCCAGGCCACCCAACAGAATGGCAATAGAAGACAGGTTAGCGAAACCACACAGCGCAAAGGTCATGATCGCCTGAGTATGCTCAGAGAACACCTCAACACCTGCTGCCAGAGCCGCTTCCGGATCTACGTAAGTAGCAAAATTAGAAAACGCTACAAACTCGTTCAGAACAATTTTCTGGCCCAGGAAAGAACCAGCACTCAGAGCCTCAGACCAGGGTACACCAATAATGAATGCCAGAGGCGAGAAGAGGTAACCCAGAATCATTTCAACGGTCAGGTCTGGCTGGCCAACAAAGCCTCCAATCCAGCCCATAATGCCGTTAGTCATAGAGATCAGGGAGATGAAAGCCAGCAACATGGCACCAATCACCGCCGCCAGTTTCATACCGGAAGCCGCACCGCCCGCCGCTGCATCAAACAGGTTGGCTGGCTTTTCTTCATCGGAATCTTCCAGTGCTTCAGCGGAATCATGAGGCACTTCGGTTTCAGGCTTAATCATCTTCGCCATCAGCAGACCACCCGGTGCCGCCATGAAACTGGCTGCAATCAGGTACTGCAGATCGACACCCATGCTGGCAATACCCGCCATAACCGCACCAGCTACGGAAGCCAGGCCACCTACCATAACGGCAAACAGCTCAGACTGAGTCATCTTGGCGATGTAAGGGCGAACCAGCAGTGGTGCTTCAGTTTGACCGACAAAGATGTTACCTGCTGCAGACAGGGATTCTGTACGACTGGTTCCCAGCAGCTTCTGTAAGCCACCACCGATAACACCAATCACCTTCTGCATAACACCCAGGTGGTACAGAACCGCAACCAGAGCAGCCACAAAGATAATTACAGGCAGAACGTGGATAGCAAAGATAAAGCCAACCTTGAAGTTCGCCAGGTCACCAAAGACAAAACCAATACCATCGCTGGCGTAGTTCAATACGGCCTGCACACCGTTAGTCATGCCAGACAGGACATCCTGACCAAATGGGATATAAAGTACGAAAGCACCCAGAAATGCCTGTATGGCAAAGGCACCACCAACAGTACGAAGGTTAATCGCTTTACGGTTGTCGGAAAGCAGGTAAGCAATACCGAGTATCGCCACCATACCAACCAGGCTCATAAGAACTTGCATGGGGAAAAAACACCTTGAAGGAGGGCAGAAACTGGCTGCGCATTATACTCAGGAGGCCAAAATTGAACAGAAAGTACTTTCCGAATGGCCTGACAGTTCGTTCAAACGCTTCGAACATTCAACAAAACCAGCCAGTTGCACCAAATACTGCCAACTTTTCCCATGTTAAAAAATGTTCAGGTACGTAGTAACAACCTGCAGATCAGCACATCCAATACTACTTATCAGTTAACCGAATCAGGATAGCACCTCCACCTCCCTTCAGCGCAATCCGACCCGCACCCTTCCCTAAGCTACCGCTGTAAATTACACGACACTGGAATCAATCCTGCATTGGAGTAGAGCCAGTTCATTGTGATCAGATGCTCATCGAAAACAAACGCAGGAATACCATGACCATCCAGCAAACCTTTTGCCAGCCGGGCGTCGTAGGGGAATGGATATCGGGCAATAGTCACAAGCAATAATCACAAGCACCAGGCAGACCTCCTCGCTTACCTGATGCTGGCAGGCCAGATTACCACTCAGCGTGTTTACGCAGGAAGAGAGACCCGGCCACAGGATTATCAATTGAGGAACTCAGCCCCTTGTGCCGGGCTTCAGGATGGGTGGTGGCCATTGTGTCCAGGACAAACAGCTCTTTGCCCAGGGTAACATCAACAATAATGACACTACCACCCGCCGCGATATGATCGTGATAGGGCTGAATCCTGTAATTGTCGCTGCTGGCACCAATCATTCCTCCCAGCCAGGTACAAAAACCCATAGCGACCAGCCCGGCAAAAACACTGACCATCGCCACTATTTCATGACCAGCCATCAGCTCCCAGACGATAAAGGCCACCAGCCCGGCTGCAAACATACCGATCAGCAAGCCACGTTCTCCCGCATGAAGGATATCCAGCTCACTGATAAAGCTGGCATCATTCAAATTGCGCTTCTGCATGGCCAGATGATCATTGTGGAAAACATGAATCTGCTTGGGCCGGATGCCGGCATTTTCCAGCGTTATAACGGCATCTTCTGCCGCCCTGAGGTCTTCTAACAGGTAGTGGTGCTGTTTCATTTCTGAGCCTCCCTGCTCCGTACTGCTTTTACCTGCTGCCACTGAGTGTGACATGCAGTATCAGGCAATCTCAGTCAATAACCCTAATACTATGACATTCCAACTGCTTCGGAGAACAATTGCCCTGACAAGTCGCTTTTTATAGCGAAAAAGTATTTCTAATTTATTTTTATTTCATTGAATTTTTATTAATTGCCAGACGGTGCTGTAACGCTGCCATTAAGATTCTGTTACGATAAACAGACTACTCAGTTTTACCCCGGTCTCTCTTTCAATCGTTATCACTCTCTATGGAACTGACGCCTCATCAGCATACTGTTGCCAGCCACCAGAATGGTCACGCCCTGTGCATCGCCGTTGCAGGCTCTGGCAAAACCACCACCCTGGCACATCTGATCAAAAATCTGCTGACATCCGGCGCAGATGCCCGGCGAATGATGGTAATGATGTTCAACAAATCGGCCCAGCTGGATTTCAGCGACAAACTGGACAGACTGGTCAGACAGTCACTGCCAGCTGAAACGCTCTCGCCCGAAGTAAGAACCTACCATTCAACCGGCCTGCGCCTGTTAAAGTCCCTCGAAAACTGGGGACTCAGAACACCCTGCGAGCGCCAGCCAATGGGAGACAAAGAGACGGAGTTGCTGATCAAGGACCTGATATTCCAGTTTGCCCCCGGCAGCATGAAAGACCGTCTGAAGAGTGATACCGCCAAATATATCGAAAGCGCTATCCAGTTTATTGATTCGGTCAAAGCCTTTCTGACAACACCAGAACAATACTTCAGGGATAATGATTACCCTGACGAATTCCGTTTTTATCAGCAGGTATTCTACGCTTTTGAGCAGTGGCGACATCAGCATCGCCGCATCACCTTCACCGACATGCTGTACGACCCTGTCTGTCTGATTGAACAGCACCCGGAAATTCTGCCGCGCGTGACCAACAAGATGGACTACATTATTGTCGATGAGTATCAGGACACCTCCACCCTGCAGCACCGGTTTACCCAGATCATTGCCGGAGACAGAGCCCGGGTGGTCGCCGTGGGCGATCCTGATCAGACCATCTACGAGTTCGCCGGAGCGAACATTGACAACATCCTCCACCATTTTGAAAATGACTTTGGCCAGCAGGCTGATGTTGACCAGCTGACCCTGCCTCACACCTTCCGCTATGGCCACAGCATTGCCATGGCTGCCAGCCATCTGATCGCCAGAAACAGAGCCCGTAAAAACGTTATCTGTCAGGCCCATCATGATAACGCTCCCTCAAACATTGAAGTTACACAGAGCCAGGATGAAACCGACAGCCTGATTAAAGCGCTGATCAACCATCTGCAACAGCCCGCGCCGGAAGCTCTGGCGATACTGGTCAGGGTCTGGGCGCAGGCGGTTCCCATTGAACTGAGCTTGCTTGAACGGGGAATACCGTACCGCCACGACGGCCCGTCACTGTTTGAACGCCCCGAGATCGACGCATTAATGGCAGCACTGGAGCTAAACAGCGGACAGTTCCATTTTATGAGCATTGATCAGCGACAGAAGCGTCTGCAGCGATTGTTGACTCTGCCTCATATCGGGCTGAAAACCCATCTTACTGAACAACTGGTCAACAATCTTAAAAGGCTTGAAGAAGGCTATGGCAAAGCATTGTCCCTTTATTCGGAGCATATCACCGGCATCTCGGACTATCAGCGAAAGAAACTGGCTATCCGGGGAAAAGTCTGGAGCTATCTGGAAAAAAGTGGCGACAGTGAAACAACAGTCAGGTTGCTGAATAACTACATTATTCAGACAGAGTTACGCGAAAGCCTGCAATCCATGAGCCTTAATGACCAGCGTACAGAAGAACAACTGCTGGCCATTGACGGGCTGCTTGCCTACATCCGGCAGTTTAATGCGTCACCATCCGAATGCTATCAGCATATTGTTTCGTTGAAGCAGAAAAACCGGGAACGATCCCGCAGCCGTTCAGACAACCAGCTGATTACCCTCAGTTCCAGCCACCGGGCCAAAGGACTGGAGTGGCCTGTCGTTTTTATTCCGGGACTGACCGGCAGGTACTGGCCCTTTGTCCGCGAAGACGATCTTGCCGGACCAACAGCCAACGACCTTGAAGCTGAACGACGACTTCTGTACGTTGCCATGACCAGAGCCAGAAAGACATTACACCTGTTCACCTGCCCGGGCGATATTAATACTCTGTCATCCAACTGGGCGCAGGATAAAAAAGTCACCCCCAGTCGTTTTCTGGCAGAGATGGCGTTACCTGCGGCTCAGACCTTCAGCCGACATCTGCATGAAAACGACAACGCTTCTCTGATAAAGGCCATGGAACAGACCGGCCTGACCCGACAAAGCCGCCTTTATCTGGAAGCGGTACGTCCGGAGCTGGCAGAAGCTATTGCCAGAATACCGTCCCGTAAAGACATTCTGAGTCAACAAAAAAAGCAGTCCTACAATAAAGCCCGGTCTCATCCTGCCAGACAGGCGGTACTGTCTTCCCTGAATCAGACAGGCATGATCTCAGACAATGAACCCTGGCAACCTGACGCAAGAGTTAGACACAGCATTTTTGGTGTTGGCAAAGTGATCGAAGTGAATGACAGCAACTTTGTCATTCTTTTCGACAGCCAGCATGGCGTAAAGCGATTTGCACGAACGGAACAGGTCAGGCACCTGTTTGAAAAAGCCTGACCAGCGAATTATTTATTGAAAGACATTGTTATACTCACTCATTTTTTTCAAGCAGTAAAAAACATGACAGATAACCAAACCCTTTTCACCGGTGACATGCTGATCGACGTTGTCCGCAATCAACTGAATGAAGGCAACCCGATAAAAGTAAAAGAAACCATGATGCGCCTCCGCATGACCGGCTTTTCAGAACAGGAAGCACTGGAGTACATCGCCTGCGCACTGGGACAGGAGATGACCCATGTGGTTGAAGACGGCATGAGTTTTGATGAAAACCGTTACGGACAGTACCTCGACACCCTGCCTGAACTTCCCTGGGCAGACGAGTAACCCGTCTCGTATGGCCCACTTTGTTTCTGGCAAAGTGAGCCATGTAGCAGCCGCTAATGCCACCTGAACCCACCGTAAATATGGCTAAAATGAGCCTGAATAAGTTACTCTTTCCCGACATCACTAACGTAAGAGATATTCTGTGGATTCAATTACACAGGCAGCCCTGGGGGCAGCGGTTGCCGGAGCCATAGCTGGCAAACGATGTAATGGCAAAGTGTTGCTGGCTGGCGCTCTTCTGGGTACCCTGCCCGATCTGGATGTCGTTATCAGTTACGGTGATGACGTCAGTAACATGATCAAACACCGGGGCTTCTCGCACTCGCTATTAACTCTGCTCCCTTTCTCCCTGTTGCTGTCCTGGTTGATTAACAGGTTCAAACCATTAGCTGGCTGGTCTTTTACACGACTATGGCTGCTGATTGCCACAGTTCTTATTACCCACCCATTACTCGATTATTTCACTAGCTACGGCACGCAGCTGACATGGCCCATTCCCGGGTATTACTCCTTATCCAGCATCTTTATTATCGATCCCCTTTACACCCTGCCCCTGCTGGTCGCTATTGGTTTCAGCCTGGTAAAACGCAGACAGGCAGCGCGGTTCTGCTCTATAGCTCTGATCGTATCAACCGCCTATCTGGGCTGGAGCCTGGTTGCCAAACAGATCATAGAGCAACGCACCCTCGATAGCCTTACAGCACTGGGCATTCCACAGGACAAGCTGTTTATAACGCCAACCCCCTTAAACACTATACTCTGGCGCATCGTGGTACTGGACGGTGACACTTACTGGGAAGGTTCGGCGTCACTGCTCGACAAGAAACGGGAAGTTCGCTTTATCCCACAAGAGCGAGGCCACTGGCCATTAGCAGAAACACCCGAACGCCTGAAAGACTTTCAGGCTTTCACACACGGCTTTCTCAGTTACCGGGTTGAGGGCAACAAACTCATTGTTTCAGACTTGCGATTAGGTATGCCAGGTAATCTGGCATTTCAGTTCCAGTTCGCCGAAAGAGACAACGACCACCAGTGGGTAGTCCACACTCCGGAGAGGGTTGGGGGAATCAGAGTACAAACCGATTTGAACAAGATGATCGACAGACTCGCCGGCAACCAGAATATTGATCCCCTGCTGGGCAACTGCAGGCTGTGTACGTCACATTCACCATAAGCCCCTGAATCACATGCCCCATAACCATCATGGGGCATATCAGAGACACAGCCTTGCCAGTGTATTATTTTCCAGCAGTTCAAAACGTCCGGTTTGAGCCAGCAATTTAGAAAACTTGGCGCTTTTGCTCAGGGCTATATCAGACTCAACTTTCAGCTGCCCCACAGGAACCGTTCCATTCTCACTTTTACTCATACCCGCGTAGGCTTTAAGTATTTTATTGACGACGGAGTCAGGGATACCCGAGCACTCTTTATCTGAAGCCAGGTCACTCAGACCAAGCCAGCTGAACTGGTTACAACATTGCACCAGTAACTTTTGCGCACGCCCATGATTTCCCATTCCGTGAACATAAGCCCCGGACTGGCGCAAGAGCTGGATAGGCGTAATAAAATCACTGTCATTTGTAACAATTACGAACGTATCAATTTTGCCACTATGGATCAGCTTGAACGCATCATGCATCATCAAAAAATCGCTACTGCTGTTTTTGCTGTTGTAGCTGAACTGATGGATTGTCCTTATCCCATGAGTCAGTGCCGGCTCCTGCCAGCCCTTGGTTTCGGGTCGGGAAAAATCAGCATAGGCACGAAGAATAGGCTTGCCATGGATACTGGCCAGAGAAAGCACCTGCTCAACGTGCTGCCAGGAGATATTTTCTGCGTCAAAAAGAATAGCGGTTTTGGGTTTCTGGTGAAGATTTGGTTGAATTTGATGTTCTCGCATTCATCAACTTCCTGTCGGACCGGGTCCTGAACGTCGTTATTAGGCTTTACTCTACCAAGCCATGTACGACAGGTACAACTCAACACCAGAAAGGGGTGAAGTACTGTTCAGTTAAGCAGATTACAGCCTTATATATTGAGTTCAACAAACACCCCAAACGACAGCCAGCGATTTCGTACACCGTCTCTGTGTTGCCAGGAACGAGTTACCCTCTCTAATGACAGGTTGAGTGAAATAGCTGTGTGTTGCAATGCGCCTGATACATCCATACCCGACTGCATGGCCTGCAGAAAAACATAATGCGCTTTAGTCAGTGACAAAATATGGGTCTGGTAGTTTTTACGAACCATCATCAGGCTAACGGGTTGGAAAGGTGGTAATTCAGGTTCCTCTTTACGGCGAACTGCCTGATAAAAATCCATCACAGGAAAACTGAAATGACCAAGCTTTATGGCTGGCTGCAGTTGCAGGTGCTGGTCATCCGTCTCTTCTGATGCACTGATCATTCCCTCAGCGCCCGGTTCATCAAATAAAACAAACAACTGTCGTTCAAACGTTGCCAGTTCCACCATAAAAGTAATCCAGGCTTCCTTGACTGAACTGTTTTTATCGGGTCGGGAGCCTGCCAGATAGGAAGGAAAACGGCTGCCTAATTCGTAGAGGGTATAACTCTGAGAAGGGTTTTTACGCAAATATTCCAGACTGAAATCATTAAAGAGCCTCTCACCCAGCGCATAACACAAAGCTGGAAACTGTTCTCTCATGCACTTCAGTAATCTGGCGTAGTAACTGCGTTGATAAATAGCCAGCCGTGCCTGTGGTGACTGTCGGGATGAAGCGGCAATTTTAGTACCCGCTGTCTGGACAGAAGTGTCGGATGAATTAATCAGCACTTTCTGCATCCAGCTCTGAAACTGGTCAAGATCAGTGACCGTCATGAGTTCTCCACTTCTTTCTCCACAGCCGTCGCTGCCATAATGTCAGGCACCATAAAATCGACGGGTGTCGATAGATAAGCAGATCTGGAAACAGCTGAACCGGAGGTTTGAAGATTGTCCGGTTGACCCGACATATACTTCCTGGCTTTCAACAGCTCCGACTGACAGACTTCAAACTCCGGTATATTGCCATCCCACTCAAGCAGGGTTGAAACCCCTCCGGTCATTTGCCAGGCCATGCGATACAACTCCCAGACTGCATCAGTAACGGGCTGATCATGGGTATCGATAATATGACTACCACAGTGAGTGTGGCCAGCCAGATGCATCTGTACCACCTTATCCATTGGGAAGCTCCGGAGGTACTGAACAGGATCAAGTTCGCTGTTAAAGCAGGTAACAAATACATTGTTCACATCCAGCAATAAACGACACCCGGTCGCCTCACTGAGATGCCTGAGAAAATCAGGCTCTGTCAGCGTAGACTCCGTAAAGCTGATATAAGAACTTGGATTCTCAAGCATCAGTGGCTGCTCAAGGTAGTCCTGAACCTGGTAGACTCTGGAAATAACATGTTCCAGAGTCTTTTCTGTCATGGGTAATGGCAACAGATCATGAGTCTGCAGGCCATTAACGCCAGTCCAGCAAAGATGGTCACTGATCCAGACCGCTTCTACCTCTCCAGCCAGTTTCTTAAGCTTGCGAAGATAATCAAAATCCAATGGGTCCGTACTGCCAATGGACATGGATACACCATGAAGAACCACCGGATAACGTTCAGCGACTGACCGGATAACGTACCCGGGACGTCCGCCGGAATCCATAAAATTTTCAGAGATGGCTTCGAACCAGTCCACTTCTGGCCAGTGGCTGAGAATGTAGTCAAAATGACAGTTACGAAGCCCCATCCCAAGTCCAAGATCAGGCATCCGGTCAGGGGAGGCGGAAAGATGATTATTCATGCTTTATGCACAACCACCAGCGCCACTCATACCACTGGCACCGCAGGCCGTCATATTCCCACGCTCCCTGTTATCATCCGATATCCATAAATAAGAAGGTCCTTCCCTGAAGATATCACCATTCTCAACAACAAAATTTTCACCTCCAACCGGAGGCAGGTTTTCAGGCAGGTCCTTATTTTTCTCCCGCAGGACTGGCCATACTTGTTCATGGAAAACAGCGCGAGCACGCTTCCAGACACTGGTTCCCTGATATTCACCATTAGTAATAAAACGCTGGGAATTAATAGGGGTTGCACAGGAGCCCAGAGACTGACAGGCATTCATGCCCGGATTGCTCATTTCTTCCGCTGTTCCATAGAGTCCGCATCCTCCCTGTCCTTTACAGTCATTCTGTACATGACAGTTGTGGTCTACAGCTGTCGAACAGAAGCCCTGTCCTGCACAGGCATTAGGATCATCACCATTAGGCCCAGCAATACCAAAACGGTCCTGACCGGCACACTGATTGAGCCCCATGCAGGCATGCAACTCAGCTCCAGGCGGCTGCTGACCAATCTCTTTTGGGAAATCAGGGGCATTATTAAATGGGTAACACTCCGGCACCGGATAACCCGGGCCTTTTTTTATGCTGTTTGACATTATCACTCCTCCATCCATAGAAAAGACGCAAAAATCATCGCTTACTTTAAGTAGTCAGCAACATCAGGAAGGTGCAGAGGGTTATTATCGCCCCCTACAGCAATTCCAACGTAGTATTCTATATCGCTGGAAACACCTGTATTTTTTCCTGCATTAATAGCAGCCTGCCCCAATCCAGTCAGTTTTTTAAATGCTTCTTTAGCATCTCCTAAACATACAAATTCGAAAGTGGGCGCCATCTTTTGCCCCGCCGTTTCGGGAAGATCAATTTTACGCATAGTCTGAATATATTTATCCAGAACCCAGATCATGGAACGGTGCAGTGAAATATTAAAATAGTGCTTTTGCTCCTGTAATTCATCATCAAGATTTGGATCGGCATACACCTGAAAAATAGTCTCGGTCATAATCAACATATATTGAAAAAGGCCATTACAGAATTGCGATATAGGTTGAAGCTCTTCCGGATAGTCCTCCGTCTTTGGATTATCCGGAAAATTAAAAACAATCTGCTCTAACACTTTCTTATTAATAGTTGGCTTAACCGGCAGGGGAGGAATGGGCTTTACGGGTAACTCTTCATCGTGATGATGAGACTGATATTCTTCAAACTGAGCCTGTAATTTCAGGAATTTATAATAATGAGATATTTCATAGTGCGATGAAACATCCCATCTTGAATGGCCCAGCCCTTCACCCTGCTCACAAATAGTATCAATGGCTTGTAATGCATCATCCCGGCAACCGATGGTCATTAACTGAGGCTCGGCATCATTGTGATGAGGACAACCCTGAGGATTTGCCGAACCCGGTTCTGATTCTGATACATAGATGTTATCGTTAGCAAACCGGGCCACCTGTGCCGCACTGTGCGCCTGCCCCGGATTTTTCCATTCATTAAAACGGGATCGGGGGCTGGCAGTATCAATATTATTGGCTGAATAATTGTATGACTGAATCTGATAGTTTACAGACCCTACTCGAAAATCACTGTCTGTCAGCTTTGGTGAGCGCAACATACAGCGAATATACGAGTAAAACTGACCAATGGATTCCCAGTCAGAATCTTTAGGTAGCAACGGTCCCTTTCCTGGCGTCTCAATCTGCAGAAAATGCCATAACTGATCATAGCTCAGCTTTCCCAGAGGAATAGATACATCCCCCTTACCATCAGGACCTAAAGGGCCAGTATATTTATGATTAGGTAACGCTGTCGGATAGCTTTGAGGTGCTTTACCATATAGCTTTGGAGATTCCCCAAAAAGAGCAAAATAAATATTGGCAGAAAGCGACATATGTAGCATTTCTTCAACAGCCACACTCATAATATTGCTACCCGCTTTGTTGGCGAATAAATTAATATCTCTGATTTGTTCGTCACTACTATCAATTGTCTTAGTGCGCGAAATAGAGTAGTAAGTAAACAGGTAAATGGGAATAGTCGCCAGCTCAATCTGGCAGGCTGTTTGCAAATCTTCCTTCAGCCGTCGTCTAATTTCAGAACGTGACCATTTACTGACCGTGTTAGCAACAAACTCATCCTCTGCTTTCTGGATAACCTTATTGATCGCCAGCTTTGCCTGATTTTCTATTATTATTGCCACGCTTCCATGCTTTAAGCTTTCCACTACCTGCTCTCCTGCTAAGTATTAGGAATCAAAATCGCACTATAAATTTTCTACTGATTATTCATGTAGCGGTCAAGTGGAACAGAAGCTTAGAGGTTAATGTGCCAGTCTGCTGACTGCGGGACAAAGAATTGAAGAGCGACATTAAACTCACGTATTAGTTTTTAGCTGATTCATCAAGCTCCTGAAAACACTCAACTCTTTGAGAAAATACGCTTTCTGCAGGAAAATACTCCAGATCCTTTCATGCCCTCACTGCTATATTTAGAGTCCTGATAAACCAGCATGGGAAATTTAAACCATGTCAGAAGATATTGCATTCAAGATCCAACTGGGCTTAATCCTTCCAAAGCTG
Organism: Endozoicomonas sp. NE40; assembly: GCF_040549045.1. Classification (NCBI taxonomy): domain Bacteria; kingdom Pseudomonadati; phylum Pseudomonadota; class Gammaproteobacteria; order Oceanospirillales; family Endozoicomonadaceae; genus Endozoicomonas; species Endozoicomonas lisbonensis. The sequence continues at coordinate 183,710 of NZ_JBEWTB010000002.1, forward strand.
AAAGATAAATTATCTTCAGATTTAACTGACATTGTCAGAGAACTCGTTCAGATCGTTTCCGCAGGAAGCATTGAGGACGATGACGCTCCTGATATCGATTCTGTTAAAGAAGTCATCATGAAAGACCTGGAAATTTTTCTGGATAAAGAAATATTCCCTGTTATCGAAGCTGAAATGAAGCCAGCACAGGAAGACGAGCAGGCAGAGGAAGCGACAGAAGAAGCAGAAGAAGCGACAGAAACAGAAGAAGAACCAGAGCCGGAAAGCAGCTAAAGTCAGTTTTCAGACTCGCCTTTATCACTCTAACACGGATCACCCGGCAAAGCGTAAGTTTTTTGCCCGGGTGATCCACGCAAAATGATACATAAAAGGGGGACTTTAGTATTCGGGCAAATGGCGGTTTTTTAAGGTAAGGTTTGCTGGGCGCTCACATATTTACCTCAATGGCAGAGCGATGAAAGGAGAAGCGTGCTCCTTCTGTTGGCCAACGGGGCTGATGGTCTACTTTCAGCTGCTTTAAGCGCTGACTGTTGCCGCTGCCTCTGCTGATGAAATATTTTCGCTGTCGACTTGAAAACACTTTTTTCTGAGCCTTTTGCCTGATAACCATGCAGGTAAAAACTCTTCTGGCCACCACATTCAAGTACTATCCGGGAAGCCTCGACAGAACGCTCCAACTCCTGAAGCTGCCGATCATGACTACCATAAGCAAAAATTCCGGGGCTGTCGAAAGTAGCTGGCGGGAAACCATATGCCATTAACAGATACTGCATCAGCAGACAAAATGTACGACCATTTGCTGAGTCAAACGGATGGAGGGCAATCATTTCGGAGATATGAGAACAAATCACCTTAAACAGCTGCTCCCGGCTGTTAACCTCTGACAGCGCTTTGTTCAGGCTCTTAAGACAAGCCGCCATCAAAAGTTCTACACCCTCCGAAACAGACATTGATAAAACAGTCTGACCGCCACGCTGTCTGATATGTTCTGCCCACTGGTTCAACCAATACTTCTCTTTATCTCCGTCGCCTGAGCCGCCCCCATAAAGCCTTTCCAAACGCCTGGAAATATCCACATCACGCTGGTCATATTTAAGGTGGTAAAAAATGTCCTGAAGCACTTTGAGCAAAGCTTCGGGCTGCTCTCTGTTTTCAAGCAGCGCCCTGGCCTTCCCTTCTGGCAGGGGTATAAAAACAGGCGCTCCACTACCGACCTGAGCGCTGGAGGCAAAGCAAAAAACATAGGGCAAACCACGGCTTTTTTTCTGACTCCAAAGAGTCTCCATCTGCCTTGAATGGCGTGTTTCAGCTTCAGTGAGACCGTCCAAATCGTAGAATTTAACACTCTCCAGCTTTTGATGAGCCAATGGTACATATATTGTCGAAGGCTCACCCGGTGACATTTCACTAAAAAAAATCCCTGGATTAAATCTGCTGTCATGCTCTGCGATGTTTCTATGTATCTCCTTTATAAAGGCGATATCAACCTGTGGAGTACCTTCAAGCTGGCTTAATTTTTCAGTCACATATATCCAGCCGTTGATCAAAGTCCCAAGACATCCCGGCTCTCTTCTTTCATACGCCTCAGCCCCTTTTTCCTCCCTGAGCAGGATACCGTCCACCAAAAGACGCGTCAGCTGCTTCTTTGGGTATTGCCAAAAACAGTGCAATCCCCTTTTCGGGTCTGCCGAAAGTGGCACCTCTGACGACTTGATCTTTTTCTGGGCAATACTTGTTGTTGCCTGAAGCGTCTCTGGTTGATCTGCAGCCTCTTCCGGGCGGCTGGATGTCCTTCCGGCAAAAAGAAGCTGCGCACTATTATGGGGGGTTACATTCATAGATTTCCCTCTCGTTCTCCTGTTTAATCCGTTTCATCATAGCGGTCAGGAATATAACCTTCGGTGTAATAACTGCTGAAATCGTTCATGGCGTTCCAGGCTGCATAATGCTTTTTCCAGGCTTTCAGATACCAGTGGAGCAGGTACTCATCAACAGGGTAGGGGTGCTTTCCTGTCGGTTTTGAGTAATTGACCGGGTTAACCGGGCTCATGCGGTTTAATGGCCACAGCACATAAGAGAGAACCCCGTAGCAGCGGGTGTGATAACAGACCTGTGCACTTTCCGGACGGTTTAACCACTGGGTGAGTAACTTGAATGACGTGATTGACACGTATCCGGAATACCGGGCAATGGACTGTTCAAAGCTTTTCTGTTTTGTGTTGGTATCATTAAGCCAGCGAATATACTGGTTTTCCAGCCATGAGTATTGATAAGCAGTCAGCACATAAGTGATAAACCGGATCAGGCTGTGTAAGTCACCCTGATCAACAAACTGACCCTGTTCCTCATCCAGAAACCGGTTTCTCAGCTTTATGTAATTTTTCAGGTCTAAACGGGCATTGCGGTAGAAAAAATTGGCCGTTGATATTGTGTCGTAAGTGGCTCTGTAACTTAAAGAGCTCCCCCAGCCGTGGGACGTCCTGATCAGCTCATAGATGGTGTGAGCTTTCTGATCCAGTGGCTCTTTTTCTGGAGGGTTGCCCGGCAGAAGGGCGTACAGTTCGACCGGATAAGTGCTCCACTGCCAGGGGAAAATAGCGAACTCGTTAAACAGGTTGTAGGTGTATGTTGTTTTTTTTAATGTTTCGTAAATCCTTGAGCTGATGGCTTCGGACAACAACCTGATCGCACCATTATCGTCGCTTTCCTCTATTTTTTGCTCCAGATTTCTGGACAGTCCGGGCATCATTCCGGAGAGCCCGGAGCTGACTTCTGAAGCTATGATGTAGTGTTTTAGCTGCCAGTGTGTGACCGGCATTCTTGCAGGCAGGGAGTCCTGAAGCTTCTTAAGGAAAAAGTCTATCTGCTCACGTGCATGGTTTTTGTAGGAGTGGCCTGATTGTCCGCCTCCCCGGGACTCTTTTCTGCTTTCTGCTTCTATCATGGCCATGATGCCGTTGCAGACTATTCCACCAGAGCCGACGCCATAAATGCACTCATAGAAGGACTCTTCAAAATCTGCCTGTACCAGCAGGGCCCGGCTAAGCAGTAGCAACGCAATTATAATACTGTACGGATAGTTTTTGAGCCTCTTGTTCTTATTCATTGGCACCTCGTTACTACGATTGATAGCGCAGGGTTACTGGTTGAAATACTTCCCGAAAACTGGCGGGTAATTTTTTGCACCTGAGGTCAGGTACTAAGGTTTGAAGTTTTTTTATACAAATAGTTCCTTTGTCTCAGGTTCAGTTTGAAAAAAGAGGTGGACGGGGTAAGCGGCTGGTGGGGACTATTTTGTTAACCACAAAGATCACGAAGAGCACAAAGGGAAGACTTTCTTAACGCCGTACCGGCAAGCCAGCCCTTTAGGAACCCCATCCGAGAGGACGCAAAATCAAGGAGTCATGCTCCACTCCGGAGCATGGGAGCTGAACTTAAGGCTGTAGTTCAGGAATGCCTTAAAAAGCCAGAACAGCATCTGATGCTTACCCCGGATTGAGCCCCGGAGAACTTCCCACATTGCATGAAATCCGGGCGTTGGGTTCATGGATTTATGAGTACCGGGCAGAGTTTAATCATAACTATGTACAATTACTCCCGGGACACTCAACAGGAAAAATGGCGACTGAGTATCAAGAGGGGCATGAGATAAAGTATCAGGAAGTTGAGGCAGGTTTAGCCCTGAAAGGGCTGGATATTTAAAATTTTTCCATTTTTTCCACTAACAAAAAAGCCCACCATGAAGGTGGGCTTTTTTGTTAGTGCCACAAGGGCTTGTCTGGTAGGCGATAGCAGATTCGAACTGCCGACCTCCACGATGTCAACGTGGCGCTCTAACCAACTGAGCTAACCGCCTGAAGTTGGGTGTATATTATCAACAGGAATGAAAATTTCAAGCCCTGATTACTCCAAAATGATAATTCAGTGCTTTTATTTCAATGCTTTATCCCGCAAACGGCTGATCTGGTCCCTCAACGAAGCTGCTTCCTCAAACTCAAGATTACGGGCGTGTTCCATCATCTGGTTTTCCAGCTTAGTGATCCGTTTCGTCATAGCTTCCGGTGTCAGGGCGACATCATAAACAGCCTCAGGCTCTGCCACCTTACGGGTTCTGGCTCCCTTCTTCTTACCCGGTGTCACGGCTCCTTCAAGAATATCTGACACCGATTTCTGCACGGACTTTGGCACAATGCCATGTTGCTCATTGTGGGCCAGCTGTTTCGTACGACGGCGTTCAGTCTCCTTCATCGCCCGGTCCATTGAACCTGTCACCTTATCCGCGTAAAGAATAGCCCGTCCGTTTACATTTCGTGCCGCCCGGCCAATGGTCTGGATTAAAGAGCGATCAGAACGCAGGAAACCTTCTTTATCCGCATCCAGTATTGCCACCAGCGACACTTCCGGCATATCCAGACCTTCCCGCAACAGGTTAATGCCCACCAGCACATCAAATGCGCCAATACGCAGATCCCTGATAATCTCGACCCGTTCAACCGTATCAATGTCCGAGTGCAGATACCGCACCCGAACCCCATGTTCACTCAGGTATTCGGTCAGGTCTTCCGCCATACGTTTTGTCAGCGTAGTGACTAATACTCGTTCGCCTTTCTCAACCGTATGGTTAATTTCAGACAGCAGGTCATCCACCTGGGTCGTCGCCGGACGGACCTCAATAACCGGATCAACCAGGCCGGTTGGTCGAACTACCTGATCAACGATCTGATCCTGATGCTCTTCTTCATACTTGCCGGGAGTCGCCGATACAAAAACGGTCTGTGGTCGTCTGTCTTCCCACTCTTCAAACCTTAGTGGCCGGTTATCCAGAGCCGACGGCAGACGGAAACCGAATTCCACCAGAGTCTCTTTGCGGGAACGATCGCCTTTATACATCGCCCCGATCTGTGGAACCGTGACATGGGATTCATCAATCACCAGCAGGGCGTTATCAGGAATGTAGTCAAACAGGGTCGGTGGCGGAGTCCCCGGTGGCATTTTAGTCAGGTGTCGTGAATAGTTTTCAATCCCAGTGCAATAACCCAGCTCCAGCATCATCTCAACGTCATAGCGGGTTCGCTGCTCCAGTCTCTGTGCTTCAACCAATTTGTTATTATCGCGTAATACCTGCAGACGCTCTTTTAACTCCGCCTTAATTGCATCCGTAGCATCAATAATGGTCTGCCTGGGAGTCACATAGTGGGTTTTCGGATAGATGGTGACTCTGGGCAGTTTCTGCAGTACTTCTCCCGTCAATGGATCAAACAGGCTGATCGCTTCCAGTTCGTCATCAAACAGCTCGAGCCGAACCGCTTCTTTTTCCGATTCCGCCGGGAAAATATCAATCACATCACCACGTACCCGATAGGTGGCGCGTCTCAGTTCTGTATCATTACGGGTATATTGCAGCTCCGCCAGATTGCGCAACACCTGACGTTGATCAATCTGATCGCCACGATCCAGGTGCATCATCATTTTTTTATACGACTGCGGATCACCCAAACCGTAAATCGCTGATACCGTCGCCACAATGATCGCGTCTTCACGCTCCATCAACGCTTTGGTGGCTGACAGGCGCATCTGTTCGATGTGTTCATTCACCGATGCGTCTTTTTCGATAAAGGTATCAGAGCTGGGTACATAGGCTTCCGGCTGGTAATAATCGTAGTAAGAAACAAAATACTCAACGGAGTTGTCCGGAAAGAACTCTTTGAACTCGCCGTACAACTGCGCAGCCAGCGTCTTGTTATGAGCCATTATGATGGTGGGTCTCTGGATCTTCTCGATCACATTCGCCACGGTAAAGGTTTTGCCCGACCCGGTTACCCCCAGCAACGTCTGGCATGCCAGTCCTGACTGAACCCCTGCCACCAGCTTTTCTATCGCCTCAGGCTGATCACCGGCCGGTTTGAACCCGGCTGAAACTCTAAATTCTTTTCCCATATAAACCCGACATGCAGACTTCTGAGTCCTGCGTTAAACCATTGACTCTATTATACGAAGCAAATGCTTTGGTAAGGAAACGTATGCCTGCCAAAAAACAAGCCCGTAGCATCCCCTGCGCTGGTTGTGTATTATGCGTAGCGTCAGTAGCACATAAAAAGCATAAACACCCGCATAATAAAGCTACAACGTCATTCTACATCGATATAAAGAACGATAAACGAGGAACATCGTGACTGGTCAACCTTCCCAACGCGTTCAAATGGTCAAGCCATCCCCTACTCTTGCGGTGACTGCCCGTGCTGCCGAATTAAGAGCAGCCGGTAAGGACATCATCGGACTGGGTGCCGGCGAACCTGACTTCGACACACCTGTGCATATTAAAAACGCTGCCCTGAAAGCTATCGCTGAAGGTAAAACCAAGTACACCGCAGTCGACGGCACCCCTGAACTGAAACAGGCCATTATCAATAAATTCAAGCGCGACAATGATATCAGCTATACACCGGAGCAGATTCTGGTCTCCTGCGGTGGCAAGCAGAGCTTCTTCAACCTTGCGCTGGCACTGATTAATCCCGGCGACGAGGTGGTTATTCCTGCTCCATACTGGGTGTCCTATCCTGACATGGTGACCATTGCAGAAGGCAAGCCTGTTATTGTCAAAGCGACGCTGGAAAACCGCTTCAAGCTGACTCCGGAACAGCTGGACGCTGCCATTACCGATAAAACCCGGCTTGTAGTACTAAACAGCCCGTCCAACCCCAGCGGAACCGCCTATACCCGCCTGGAGCTGGAAGCCCTCGGTGATGTACTGAGAAAATATCCGGAAGTACTGGTCGCCACTGATGATATGTACGAACACATTCTCTGGAGCGATGAGCCGTTCTGCAACATCCTGATGGCATGCCCTGATCTGTACGACAGAACCATTGTACTGAACGGTGTGTCCAAGGCTTACTCCATGACCGGCTGGCGTATTGGCTACTGTGGCGGCCCTGCCTGGCTGATCAAAAACATGAAAAAAATTCAGTCTCAGAGCACCTCCAATCCATGCTCTATCGCCCAGGCTGCCGCAACGGAAGCCCTGGACGGCCCTCAGGATTGTGTCAAAGTCATGCTGGCTGCCTTCAAAAAACGCCATGACTATGTCGTTGGTCGCCTGAACGAACTGCCCGGAGTAACAGCCATTGAAAGCGACGGCACGTTCTACGCTTTCCCGGATTTCAGTGAAGCCATGCAGAACCTCGATATCGAAAAAGATACGGACCTGGCAGAAATGCTGCTGGAGAAAGGCGTTGCCCTGGTACCCGGTTCTGCATTCGGTGCTGAAGGCTGTATGCGCCTGTCCTATGCCACCAGCGAACTGGCACTGGAGACCGCTCTGGATCGCCTTCAGGATGCCCTGTCCTGATTATTGTCTTTTAGTACCCGGGGAACACTATAGCGTTCCCCGCTTCCTGCCCTGCCAGAAACGCATGTTCATGCGTGTAATTCTCAATAGTGTACAGTTGTACCAGCTGCAATACTGAGCGCAGATCGAGCCAGCTCCCGTTCGAATTTTATCGACGCTCGTATATCTCCGACGCTCGCATCTTACCAACATAGTTAACACCCGATGCCTCCATGCTACGAAAAATAACACTGCCGTTACGCCCCTTTGCAACAGGGTTGTTACTGATTTGCAGTGGCCTGACAGCTGCACAAACTACCTATGACCTGTACGATCATGACATCCTCGGCGCTCCTGTACAGGAGTCCGTGCCAGAAGACAGTGATCACCAGGACACAGACTGGCACCAATATAACGTTAAAAACAATGACAATATCTGGACCCTGTTTAAGCACGAAAGGCTGTCTGAGTTTGACCTGATTGACCTGTTCAGTGCTTCTGGAGCCGGAAAACACCTTAGCCAACTGGAGTTGTCACCGATAGTTCACTATCGGGTCGATGAACAGAGACGACTGCTGCAACTGAAGCTCATGATGGTGACCGGAGAAAACATCATCTTTGACCGTTACCAGGACAAGTTCCTGATGACCGTTTCAGAATCCAAACAGATCGACGATGACAAACCCCGGAAGAATACACTCTACCAGCGGGTATCCGGTGAAATTTCAAACAATTTCTATAAGAGTGCAAAAGCTGTGGGACTAAGCACTGAAACCATTTTGCAGTTTTCCAGTATTTTTCAGTCGGACATCGATTTTAACCGCGCAATACAAACCGGCGATCGTTTTAAAATTCTGCTGGAACCCGGAGACAGTAGCGACTCACAAGATCAGAATACGATTGTTGCCGCCCAGTTCATACAGAGCCATCGTACCCTAACCGCCCTGCTAAGCGACGACGGGAATTATTACACGCCGACAGGCCAGCTGATTGGCGGTACCTTTTCAAGAGATCCGTTAGGCAACAGTGCGCCCATCAGTTCAGGTTTTAGCCTTAGCCGCATTCACCCCATCACTGGCGTCAAACAGCCACACTTAGGCACAGACTGGGCAACGCCTGTGGGTACGCCAGTCTATGCAGTAGCCGATGGTCGTGTAAAAAAGGCTGTCAGGGGACACCCGGCGGCAGGCAACTATATCGAGCTGCAAAATGGCGGACGCTATGTAACTCGCTATTTACACCTTGATCGCCTTAGCGTGGCGGCTGAACAACAGGTCAGAAAAGGGGACCTGATTGGTTACAGTGGCAACACCGGCCTTTCGACCGGCCCCCACCTGCACTTTGAGCTGTATATTGATGGGCAGGCTGTCGATATCATGACCGCAAAGCTGCCCGACCAGAAACAACTCAAAGGCCCGTCTCTGCAACGCTTCAGAGAAAACAGCCAGGGGCGACTGGCACAACTTCAGCAAAATTCTGACAAAAGGCTTTTGGCTTCTTTGTCCAATGCACAGGATTAACGACAGAAGGTTGGCCTGAACTCTCTTACCTGACAACAGCCAGCCTTGTTCTAAGCCCAAAATGCTATTCATAGGATTACACTAATCATCCTCCTCAGCGCTACCAGAGTTTTCTTCGGACTCATCAGATGAGGGCTTCTGTTGCTCTCGCCAGTCAAACTGTTTTTCATATTCAGATGGTACTTCAATCCCGAAAGCTGCCTGACAATCGCTGAAACCAGGCATTACGACAATTTCTTTCCAGTCATCGTCTGTAGCTTTGGCAAGCTCTTCATTAATGGTATTCCTGTCAGCAGCACCCTTACCCCTCCTTCTCGAACGTCCTACTTCATGGCTAATACGTCGAAATACGCGCCGCAATTGTTTCAGATTGGCTGACGACGTTACTGCCACTGTTTTCATTCGCCTCCCTTTTACTTTGGTATTCTTTTTAGATCCATTACCTTTATCTTCTTCCTCTTTATTTTCATCGTCTTCTTCTGCCTCATCCGGCTTCGAAGTATCGTCTTTATATCTGCGCTTGTCCTTATCCCCATCCCCATCATCACCACCTGCAGCACCGGCGCTACCTCCAGATGGCGGTGGCGGAGGTGGCGGTGCAGCTCCCCCACCTGAGGCCTTCTTATTGTTTTTTCTGGCATCACTTGCCTGACGGATTTTAGCCCTGTTAGGCCGCCCTCCTTTTACGACCTCCTGCATTGGTACCCTACCATCAGCCAGCAAGCCTGAACCGTTATAAGAGGGACAAACCGGCTTCTGGAGATTAAGTACTTCAGGGATGATCCAAGAATCGTACTCAACACCTTCGAACTCAACCTTTACGACCTCTTGGAGATAGCATCCACCGGGAGTCGACGGCAGATTGGAGGCATCCACTCGCAGATGACTCAGATTGACCACCTTTTCATACACCAGAATCAGAAAAGGATATTCAAACCCCGGTCTGGCTGAAAAAGTTAAACGGGAAGATGACTGCAAAGGAAAGCTGTTTACAGGCAGCAACCGATCCCGGGAGAGAGAGTTCCTGCCAAACCCGACCAATTGACCACTAGCCTGAACCAGGTCAGCCGGGATAAACCAGCTATTCAAGCCCTCTTCGTTAGCCACGATAGCATCTTTCAGCATTCCGGCTTCTGCTGCACTGAGCTTAAGAGGCTTATTCAGTTCCAGGGAACCCGAACCGGCAAACTGGATCTGCTTCTGGTTAATATCCGTTTCACTGAGCCTGGGGCTGGCAGGTGTAAGGTGCCGGTTTATTTTTCTGGAAAGTTCATAAGGCGACTTTGCTACCCAATTCTCAATTTCAGGGTAGTTAAGAAAGTCCACCTCTGCTGCCAGTACAAATGAAGTAAAAAAGAGCGATAAGATACAGCACCACTTCATAAACCATCGCGCAATTATCATTTCTGATTTATCCGGTTCAAAATAAGGGGCCAGTATAGTTCAGCCATCAGGCAACCCCGCCAATATCAGCCCGGTGTTTACGGAGAAATTGGTAAATGATTGTTAAAGCTTCTACAGCTTAATGCGTTTTTTTGATAAACATACCAGCAAAATGCAAGAGGTCTCCTGCACCCGAAAGGTTAAACCTTAACCTGCATTGCAGGATAAGCAGTATGCAAAAAGGATAAGATATGAAAAAGTCCATCATTGCTCTTGGCAGTTGCCTGTTAATGTCCAATATAGCGGTAGCCAGCAGCTTTTCAGATACTGCCGAGATCGTCTCGGTAAAAGAAATTTTCCGGACAGAAACCATTCGCACCCCCTATCAGGTCTGCGAAGAAAAAATGGTGATTGTTGAGGAACGAACCGGTTCCAGCCCGGTATCAACCGTGGCAGGTGCTATCGTGGGTGGCGTTGTCGGCAACCAGTTTGGCAAAGGTTCAGGCAATGTTGCCATGACCGCCGCAGGTGCCGCCCTGGGTGGGGCAATCGGTTCCGAATCCAGTGGTAACACGACCAGCTCTGCACAAACCGTTAACCAGTGCCGGACAGAGTACAACGTCGAACATCGCAATGTTCTGGACCATTATCAGGTCACCTACAATTACAATGGGCAGGTACGAACATGGGGAACCCCAAACAAACCATCCGGGAACACATTGCGGGTTAATGTGAATGTCACACCGAGCGGATAAGGCGAAAAATGCACAGTCTGACTAACAAGTTCGGAAAATAATGTCAGCATCCCTAACAAACCGAACTTACAGAGCACAGGACTGCAACTTTGTCTCACCCTCCCGGTCTTACGTTGTGAACGTCAGGCGATTATCCAGGACCGGATAACCAGGCAAAACCTTGCAGCCTGGCTTGCAACGGACTGCAGTCACTGCGTTATGCTGACAGCATTGATACCAGAAACAGGAACAAAGAGGTATTAAAGTCCATGCAAACTGTCGTTCACGTCGAAAAAGGGGCACTTTCCCTTCGATCCCTGTGACCCCTTTTTCGACACCTTTAACCATCAGGTAACCTCAAAATTCACTCATTGCCCCCCGGATGATACCAGCGCAGCTTCTCATGCAGCCTGACCACGTCGCCAACAATAATCAACGTGGGCGCACGGACATTTTTTTCTTTCAGTTCATTTTCAATGCTGCTGAGCGTTGCAGTAAATACCCTTTGTTTCTGAGTGGTACCCTGTTCGATCAGGGCAATGGGGGTAGTGGACGAACGACCATGTTTTATCAATTCAGAGCAGATGCGTGGCAGCCCCATTAAGCCCATATAAAACACCAGCGTCTGGCCGGGGTCGAGCATTTCCTGCCAGTTAAGCTGATAAGAGTCGTCTTTCAGATGACCGGTAACAAACCGTACCGACTGGGCATAGTCCCTGTGCGTCAGGGGAATACCGGCATAAGTAGAGCAGCCCGATGCGGCGGTAATACCGGGAACCACCTGAAAAGGAATGTTCTCCTGAGACAATGTATCAATTTCCTCACCACCCCGGCCAAAGATAAAGGGGTCACCGCCTTTCAGCCTGAGTACCCGCTTTCCCTGTCTGGCCTGATCCACCAGCAGCTGGTTAATATCACCCTGCGGCACTATATGCCGGTCGCGTTTCTTCCCCACATAAATGTAATCCGCGTCACGGCGACACAAATTCAGTACATCTTCAGAAACCAGACGGTCATAAAGCACAACATCGGCCTGCTGCATCAGGCGTACTGCTTTAAAGGTCAACAGGTCAGGATCCCCCGGACCACCGCCAACCAGGTACACCTCACCGATACTGGCAGGTTGTGATGCCTGCAACGTCTCCATCAGTAATTGCCCTGCTTCTTTCAGATCGCCGGACAGGGCTTTTTCAGCGACAGGCCCTTCCAGTACCCGCTCCCAGAAATAACGACGATCATTAATATGACTGAAGTGTTCTCCCACCGCGCGCCTGAACTCCCCCGCCAGTTCTGCCAGACGTCCAAAACCGGCAGGCAACAGAGATTCAAGGCGGGTGCGCAACAGTCGGGCCAGTACCGGTGCCTTTCCTCCCGTTGAAAAAGCCACCATCACCGGAGACCGGTCGACGATAGCCGGCATAACCGCAGACCCGGCTTCTGCATCGTCCACCACATTAACAAACAGATGACGGGCATTGGCTTCCGCAGCAACTCGGGTATTGATAGCCTTATCATCGGTTGCGGCAATCACCAGATAAACGTCGTTCAAATCTTCTGATTCATAGCATCGGGTTTCCAGCTGATGCCTGGAATCCTCAAGCAGCGTATACAGTTCGGGCAGAATATCAGGTGCCACCATGCGAATAGTCGCACCGGCACGGTGCAAAAGTCTGGCTTTGCGCAGGGCGATATCACCACCACCGACAATCAGGCAACGGCGCTGCCGCATCTCCAGAAACAGGGGAACATAATCCAAAGAAGTTCTCTCTTATTTATTATCTCAGTAATGCTCAAGCAGCATTCTATCAGCAGTGAATTAACTGGAGAAATGAATTATCGGCTTAAGGAAATAACACCTACCTTAAAGAGCTTTCCTATGTTTCTTATCATCAGTCAATTAACTCTGACAAAATAAAGACTGGTATGCCAACAAAAAAAGGATACTTAAACACTCCACCATTACCGCAGGGAAACTTAAACTTCCGACCCGGTCTCTGTCAGAATCTATAACGGCCTGGTTAAAACGCTCAATATGCAACCAGAGTGTTTCGAGATCAATATCACCGCTCATCTCGAACTGTTGCGACAAGTGCCCATACCGTTCATAAAAACGACTCAACGCCGGATCAATATGGCGGTTTCGTCGTAATTCACCCGTTATAAGCAAGGCTGTACCTACTTGATACCAGCCAAAGTTATACATATTTCTCGATTCCAAAGCCTTCCATGCATTATTTATGGCTCCAACAATACCTGTCAGTTCGTACGAGGCAGCATTAAACCCCAGAATAGCGGTAAAAACGTATAAACGACGAGAGTCTGTAGAAAGACGCATGCAGCAATGCCAACTGGAATAGTTTTGGATGTCCGGGTGCAGTTCATGAAAAGAACTCCAAAACTCAAATGTTGCCGGATTTGATGCCAATAGATTCTGGATATTGTTGTAAATCTCCGCAACCTGCTCGCTGCTCAGAGTATTGGTTGTCACTTGCCAAATCTCTGTTGTGCCAGCATTCTGCCCATCAGGTTGCTCTGACTCATCTTCAGCCGCAGGCTCCTCAACAGCAGGTTGCCCTGACTCATCTTCAGCCGCAGGCTCCTCAACAGCAGGTTGCCCTGACTCATCTTCAGCCGCAGACTCCTCAACAGTAAGAACATCAAATCGGTTACTGACTTGTACGTTATATTCAACAACCTCATCATCACTACCCGGTAGTCCATAACTAAATAAAAGACCCCAGAACAGGAATAAAAATAAATAACTAGAGGTTACGACTGTTTTCATAGGTATGTTGTGTTGAGTGAATGAACAAGTTTCAGCTTTATAGAATGTTTTTTTGGCAATTAGTTCAATTCAAAGCACGCCGATCTGGCACCCAGTCTACGGACAACCCCACTCATTCTGCGGCAAGCAACCAGATTATAAATTCAGCTCCAGTTCTTATAATACCCGCCGACAACCTTTGTCCGTGCGCATACTGCCCTACTGATTTATGGCTGTATTAAAACGATTAACAACGATTCATAGTCCATTCAGGGCAACCCGCAAAGGATCTGCATGATTCAGGCATTAACATCACACCCGGCTGAAAATAAGGCCTTCTTCCGTAAACTCTGGAGCCTGGCGATTCCTGTATCCATTCAGGCAATGATGTTCTCGTTGCTTGGCCTTATCGATATCATGATGGTGGGCCGTCTGGGTGAAGCCTCTGTTGCTGCGGTTGGTCTGGGTAACCGCATATTCTTCTTCAACCTGGTTCTGACCGCAGCCCTGGGCAGCGGCATGACCGTACTGGCATCCCAGTTCATTGGTGCCGGTGATAAAGGTGGCCTTCGTCGTACATTGGTTCAGGCGGTGTTTACTTCGCTGGCGGTCAGCCTGCCTTTTATTGCCATATACATGTTGTTTACTCAACAGATTCTCGGACTTGCCAGCCAGGACCCGGAACTGCTGGAACTGGCCAGCAGTTACCTGCTTATTACTGCGCCATCCATTATTTGTACGGCTATCGTCGTTCCTCTGGAATCGGCATTGCGTGCAGCAAATGATGCCAGAACACCAACACGTATTGGTTTTATTGCCATACTGGTGAACATTGCCCTGAACTATATTCTGATTTTTGGCGAACTGGGCTTTCCTGCACTGGGTGTTGCTGGCTCGGCCTGGGGAACCACTCTGTCTCGCCTGTTCCAGACCCTGTTACTGGTCAGCTATATCTACTCCAAACGGACTTTCCTGCTACCCTCATTAGACGATATCCGTCAGGCATTAAAGAGAGCAGAGCTGCGCCGCTATTACCAGATTTCCGTTCCTATCATCTTGCAGGACGGTCTCTGGGCTTTTGGTACCATTCTTTATAACCTGATTTACGCCAGCATGGGCGTTAACGAGCTGGCAGTGATGAGCGCTGTGTCCTCCATAGAAGCCATCCTGATGTCCCTGTTCATCGGTTTTGGCGTGGGCTGCTCAATCATTATCAGTCAGGACCTGGGAGCCAGCCGTTTTCAAAGTGCATGGCGACAGGGCTGGCTGGTACTGATCCTGGCTCCCATCGCAGCACTCTGTATCGGGTTACTAATGGTGGTGTTCCGGCATGATATTGTCAGCCTGTTTGGCGACTTTAATCAGACGACCATGCTGATCGCCTCTCAGGTGATGATCGCCTCCGGTCTGGCCCTTATGCTGAGAGTGATTAACTTTACCGGAATTATTGGTTTGTTACGTTCCGGCGGTGATGTTAAAGCCACCATTTATATCAATGTAGCTGGCATGTGGGGGGTTGGTTTACCCCTGGCTTATTGTGCCGCTAACTGGTGGGGCTGGCCGCTTTACCTGGTGTTTATCTGCAGCCTTGGTGAAGAGATCACCAAATCCATACTGGTGCTTGCCCGGATTGTATCCAGACGATGGCTGAATAATCTCGTTCAGGAAAAGCCCTCAACAGAACTGGTGACTCAAGACTGAAATTCATCCCCTCATGGCACTCTGGCATCGCCAGAGTGCCTGAACACCGTCCTTCAGGAAATCTGAAACAACTCACAGCCTCTCCCTCATTACGGAACCAAACCCTGTAAATGCAGTCAATATCTGACAGAGATTTCAAGAATTACAGGGCGATTGATATGAATATGAATATGATAAAAAAATGGAAGCTCCCCTGCCTCCTGCTAATGAGTAACGCAGTGTTTGGTTACAACTTTGAGGAAGTAACACCAGAAAGCTTTATGCAGGGCCTGGATCAGCTATTTACAGGCTATAGTGTCAACCCAGATATGGTGACCCGCTACCTGACCGGATTGTCTCATCTATCCAGCGGACTGGTTGACCACCCGGAAACACAAAAGATCCTGAATGCTTTTGAGCAGAAAAAAAGCGCCACACAATGCGAACAATATGATAGCCAGACCACTTATAAAGATGATGAACAAACTTACTGCGACAAAATCCTAAATGAAATCGCCGGGAATTACCTGACAATGTTTGGCCTTGATAGCTTCAAAAACCCTTATATAGCCGCCACGCTTTCTTACATTACTCCCAATGACAAGATGTCCCTTCACAACCATCTGAATAACAATGCAGTCATGGTCGTATTAAAAGGTGAATTGAGAAGCCTGAACTTTGATATTGTCTCTCCGGAGAGACAATCAAAGGTGACAGTTCAAAAGAATAAAGACATGTGGCTTCGTGAGGGCGAGGTGTCTTATTTTAGTGTCGCCAGGGATAATCTCCATGAAATCCATACGGCTGGCGAAAGTGCTATTTTTCTCTCAATTTATACTGACATCAGTGATTCTTATGACTTTGATACCCCGAAAGGCTCCTTAAAACGCAGTCAGGTACCCACCACCCATGGTTCAAGAGAGCGCTACGATGCAGGCTGGTCAGGCAATCAAAGCCAGAAGCAACCGCAGCTGCTTCGGCTTATTATCGACGAATCAGGCGCTATGCTAGCAGTTCCTTTCCACCCAGATACGGACGCAGAACTTCCGGCACAGTAATAGAACCGTCTTCATTCTGGTAGTTTTCCAGAACCGCCACCAGCGTGCGACCGACCGCCAGGCCTGAACCGTTCAGAGTATGCAGCAGTTCAGGCTTACCGGTTTCAGGGTTACGGAAACGCGCTTTCATACGACGGGCCTGGAAGTCCATGCAGTTGCTGACAGAAGAAATTTCGCGGTACTTCTCCTGAGCTGGTACCCATACTTCCAGATCATAGGTCTTGGTGGCACCAAAGCCCAGGTCACCACCGCACAGGGCCACCACTCGGTATGGCAGTTCCAGCTTCTGCAGAATCGCTTCAGCGTGCCGGGTCATTTGTTCCAGAGCTTCGAAAGAGTGGTCCGGATGAACAACCTGCACCATCTCCACTTTTTCAAACTGATGCTGACGAATCAAACCACGGGTGTCGCGGCCGTGACTGCCCGCTTCACTGCGGAAACAGAGGGTGTGGGCAGTGAACTGCATCGGCAGCTGATCAGCATCCACAATAGAGTCGCTGACAATGTTGGTCAGGGTCACTTCAGACGTTGGGATCAGGTAGAAAGGCTTGTGGCCTTCTTCAGACACTTCCGTTCTGAACAGGTCCTCACTGAACTTAGGCAGCTGACCAGTACCCAGCAGGGCTGTATCATGTACCAACGCCGGAGTGTTCACTTCTTCATATCCATGCTCAGACGTCTGTACGTCCAGCATAAACTGGGCAATAGCGCGGTGCAGGCGGGCGATCTGACCGCGCATCAGGGTAAAGCGCGCTCCTGACAGCTTGGTGCCGGTTTCAAAATCCAGCCCCAGAGGTGCGCCCAGATCCACATGATCTTTAACGTCAAAGTCAAAAGAGCGAGGAGTACCCCAGGTGCGCACTTCAACGTTATCGTCTTCATCCCGGCCTTCCGGCACAGAGTCGTGCGGCAGGTTTGGCACTTCCAGAAGCAGCTGATTGATCTCAACCTGCAGGGAAGCCAGCTCCTGTTCGGACTCTTTTACTTCCGCAGCGATTTTGTCCATTCTGGCTTTCAGTTCGGCAATGTCACCGCCCTGAGCCTTGATTTTGCCGAACTCCCTGGAACCCGACTTACGTTCACTCTGCAGCTGCTCGGTGCGAACCTGCAGGGACTTCCGACGCTCTTCCAGTGCGCTCAGTCGTTCAACATCCAGCTCGAAGTGCTTTTTACGCAATATCGCAGCGACTTCTTCAGGATTGCTACGAACGTACTTGGGATCTAACATCTCTAATCCTAATTTCAATATTCAATGAAATTATGCTCTATCCAGCGAAACTTAAAGGTTGAAAGCCATCAACCCTGAACAGAATTAAGCATTAAAGCGGAATAATACACCATGCCAGCGTGACATTCGATAATGGGGTAGGTTTCAAACAGACTAGGGTAACTTTAAACCTGCTGGCACTGTTTTTTACGAGGTGGTGCAGACTCGTCTTCTTCTGGCTCAAAGGCTTTTCTGCTTAGCTCATGGTCTTCTGCTGTACTTTTATATCTCCCCTTACCCACGACCTTGCCTGACTGCAGCCCCAATATGAAACTTTGTGTTTTACTGACAGAAGATGCCATGACTTTAGATAACTTGCCGGAGTCGTACAGATCAATAATATTCGGGTCATCCCAGACAATCGGGCAATAGCCATAATACATAAGGATTGAATCAACCAAACCTCTGATAACACGAATATTGCCATCTTCAAAGGGATGTATCTGGTCGACCTTCGAAGCAAGCTCGGACAACAGTAAAAATAGCGTTTTTTCATCCGTCACAGAAGTCAGTCTGTCCTGATACTCTGCCAACACCTTTTCTATGGCCACCTCAACCTGTTTGTGCTGAACCGGCGCAAAGTCAACCGTATATTTCTCATCTTTCAGATAAGCATACAGTTTGCTGGCAGCGGGTTTGCATCGACGAATAATCCTGCTGGACATAGGGCTGGCTGTATTATATTCATCGACATGAAAGCAGCCTTTTGTCTGCCCAGAAATGGAACGCAAGAACATTTCAGCCTGCTGTAATCCTTTCCGGGTATAGTTGGTTTTCACTCTGAAAAATACTCTTTTTTTACGAAACTCTCCTTTAGAGCCAAGCTTGATACCCAATCTGGAAGATCGTGAAGGTCTGCGAATTGTATCAAACAACTTACTGTGCAACTGCTTCAGGTAATCAGCTCTGGTCAGTTCTCCAGCATTCCGGGTACAGGGAAGCTGTTCAATAATAAATTCATACATGGACGCTCCACCCCGGAGACAGCCTGGCTCCCTGCTTTCAAACGCTTTAGCACCCTTTTCCGTCTTTAACAGCTTTTCATCAACGAGCAATCGGTAACGCTCTTCAACGGGTATCTTCTGGTACCATTTGATGCCTGCTTCCGGAGCCGGTTTCAACGTGGTCGCTGGTAAGGTTTCAGCTGGAAGAGCGACCAAAGCATCAGCCCTCCGGCTTGCCAAAGGGTTCAGAAATACCTCAATGCCGGGTAATGGCAAACTCTTACCCTGCTGACACTCTTCTGCGCCTTTGCCTCGAAAAACGCCCTTCGCCCTTTCAAGACGGCTGCTCTCATACACAGGTACAAGGACAGGTCTCCATAGAGCTTCAAGCTGTGGAAAAGGTGATTCAAAAAGTGGCCCCATAAACGTCCTCTGGTTTGATTAAGCAAGGTTATTACAGTCTGAACATTCTTTAATTGGATCAATACCTGACTGATAAGTTTCTCTCACCTGTGACAAAGTGGTCAGAAAGACTGACTTTTTACTGCTGAAGCGAACCGTACAGATTTAAACTCATGATGAAAAACCAGAATTTTATGGTAAGATTTGCCCCGGTTTGAGCCATACGGCTCAGGGTGATGGAGTTCCACCTGTTAACCGCTCCCTTAGCTGATTAACAAAGCTATGGCAGCTGATGACTCCTGTGTATTGATTCCCGACCGGGGATGGCACAGGATACTTGTAGCTGTACCTTCCCGGTCTTCGACTGACACCACGGAGACCTTATGAATCTCGGTATTCTCTTTTTCCTGATCCTGTTTGGCGGCTGGGCGGCTGGCAGGCTGACTCAGCGCATCAAACTGCCTGCCGTTCTGGGCATGGTTCTGGTGGGAGTGGCCATTGGCTATTTCTTTGGTAATAACCTGCCTGCGTCGCTTAATGAAAGTTCCAACTTTCTTAAAACCCTGGCACTGATCATTATTCTGCTTAAAGCAGGTCTGGGCATCAGTCGCTCCACACTTAACCGGGCTGGACTGTCGGCCCTGCTGATGACGTTTATCCCCTGTATTTTTGAAGGCGCTGCCCTGACGGTGATCCTGAATTACCTGTTCGGCTTTGACTGGGCGGTGGCTGGCCTGACCGGCTTTATGCTGGCAGCGGTTTCCCCTGCCGTGGTCGTTCCTTCCATGCTGGAGTTGCAGTCAAAAGGCTATGGGCAGAAAAATGCCGTACCGACGATTGTGCTGGCAGGTGCTTCGGTAGACGACGTGTTTGCCATTACCTTCTTCTCAGTCTGCATGGGGCTGGCAACCGCTGAAGAGAGCATCAGCATCGGTTCTGCGCTGCTGGCCATCCCTGTTTCCATTATTACCGGATTGCTGCCGGGTATTATTGTTGGCCTGTTTCTGGCCTGGCTGTTCAAACGCAGCAAAATGCCCGTGGTCGAAAAAGTGCTTATTCTTCTGACCGTAGCCGTTGCGATGGTGGAAATCGGTGAAATGATTGAAAGCGCCGCTTTGCTGGGCGTTATGACCGTGGGTTTTCTGTTGCTTGAACGTGCAGAAAGCAGCGCGGTTGAACTCTCCGGACAGTTTGGCAAAATCTGGTTCTTTGCCCAGATTCTTCTGTTTGTCCTGATCGGGCTGTCCGTCAATATTGAAGTGGCCCTGGGTGCAGGTTTCACGGGTCTGATGGCTATTGCCGGTGGCCTGGTATTCCGTTCCATCGGGGTATTAATCGCTACTCAATTCTCCAGCTTGTCATTTAAAGAGCGGATTTTCTGTGTGATTGCCTATTGTCCAAAAGCCACGGTTCAAGCGGCACTGGGCGGTGCGGCACTGGCGGCAGGTTTGCCGGAAGGGGAGCTGATTCTGGCTTTAGCGGTGCTTGCCATTGTGTTCACGGCACCAATGGGGCTGATCGGTATCAATGTCTTTGGAACAAAACTGTTAAGCAGGGACTATTAATACCCAGCAAAGTCATTGAAAGGGCAGTCACAGATCAACTGCCTTTTCAGGTGTTTTTCTATTAATCAGCTCGACAATAGTTGAGTCCACACTGACTGATATACAGTTCGTTAAACGTTAGCGCCAGCTCCTTTATGGTCATTTTATGCACGCCCGTTTTTATGGGTGCAGACTCACCAAAATCTTCAAAGTGTTTTCTCTTTGCTGCTACAGCCACTTGATTTTTTGATTCCATGACGACCTGAAATGCTGAGCGTACACGTACAAACGGATAATACGGATAGCCTGTAACATCTGCAAAACGGAACGGATAGCCTGCTGTAACATTGGCGAAGCTAGCTGCAAAACGCTTCGCTCCGACTGTTGAAAAACCGAATGCTTTATTATCGCCACGACCATAATCGAAATGCTCCATAAACTCAAAAACAGTCCCTCCCTGTGGTAATGCCTCGTCCTGGTGTTTGATAATGCTGAATGCACTTTTAAGGGCAGAAGACTCTCCACGAGGGTCACGGATATAAACGACTCCTTCCTGTTCATCATAGCCGATCACACTGTATGCATGATACCTGCTGACATCTTTAAAGGCTTCAAATGAAATGGGGTCAGAGTATCTGTACGCAATTCCTAAAACAGCGGCTTTTCCCTCCCGGACAAAAGAACGCAGCGCACTTTTTAACCGCTCCTCTGACTCGAATTGCGGGTTGTAATTCACAGAAGAGGAGCCTGCAAGCATTTTAAAGGCATCTTGAGGCTTTATTCCAACCAACTCTGAATATTGATGATACCACCACGACTCAGGATCGTTACCATTATGGTTGAAATGGTATTTCGACAGGTGAGCATAGGCTGCTTCCAATATTGCTACCCACTTCCCGCCATCCCGGCTGGTAGCAAAGTCTGATTTACCCTCTACTTCGCTGAAGTGAATATAAGCGCGGTCATTGGGTAACCCCGGGAACAAAACACTGACGCTTGACTTATCACTGTACTTAAAATAATTGAATATCCGTCTTTTGCCGGTTTCAGAATTGGCCATGGAAGCCAGGGTTGCAATCAGCGTGCAATCAGGAAAACGACGCTGCAAGATGTTATCCGGAGTAATGCTCGTCAGCCCTTGGGGAAATATCAATCGATAGGTAGTGGCAAAAGGCTCTCGTTCAGGCGCTGCCAGCCAGGCTTCCCAGAAAGCATTGTCCTGCTCGTGATGGTAACTTAAGGCATGCCCGGAGAGTTCCGCCAACTCAATGCTGGCCTGGTTCAGGGTAGCAGTAACAGGATCTTGCAATGCCTCAAAATTAACCAGATAAAGTCGCACTACCTGATAAAGTGTCTGGTTCAGATGGGGTGCGTGATAACCTTCAATGAGTTCCTGATAGGAAAGCCGCTCATCATTATTGGTGTCGATTGTAGCTGCCAACTCACCGTAGTAGCGGTTAGCTGTAGCGTAACCGGGAGTAAGCTCACCGCTCTCAGCGTGAACCGCAAACACACACAGAATCCCCAGCAGTAAAGTACATAACAGCTTCATGAATACCTCCTTTTACGTCTTTGAATCAGCGCCTTCCATAGCGCGGTATCAAGCCAGATAGGGCTAAATGCTTTATTGGGTTAGAACATAACAACATTCAAAAGTTCAAAAGGCCTGAACACTCTTCACATTTTCGTTTCAACGTCGCTGCTTAGGACTCCTGGCATCCAGATCTTTCAGGAAGGCCAGTTTATCCCTGATTTTAATTTCAAGACCCCGGTCGTTCGGCTGATAATACTGCCTCGGCTCCATGCTGTCCGGAAAATAGCATTCGCCCGCCGCATAAGCGCCTGTCTCGTCATGGGCATAACGGTATTCAGCACCGTACCCCAGCTCACCCATCAGCTTTGTCGGCGCATTGCGCAAATGCAGAGGCACTTCATGGGAAGGGTTGCCACGCACATCGTCCAGCGCCGCTTTCCAGGCGAGATACACGGCATTACTTTTTGCCGCACAGGCACAGTACACCGTTGCATGAGCCAGAGCCAGAAGCCCTTCCGGCGCGCCCAGCCGTTCAAAAGCCTGCCAGGCGTTCATTGTGATCTCAAGGGCTCTTGGGTCAGCGTTGCCGATATCCTCACTGGCAATCGCTACCAGACGACGAATGATGTACAAAGGATCAGCGCCACCGTCGACTATTCTTGCAGCCCAGTACAGTGCCGCATCCGGATTAGAACCTCTGACCGATTTATGAAACGCAGATATCTGGTCATAAAACACCTCTCCGCCTTTATCAAACCGGCGCCCACTGTCTGCCAGAATATCAGTGACGCTTTCAGACCTTATAACACCGTCGTCACTCAGGTCGGCAGCAACTTCCAGAATATTCAGAACCCGTCGTGCATCACCGTCGGCATAACGAATGAGGATCTGCTCCGCTTCCGGTTCCAGGGTAATATTCCGTCCCGCCAGACCTCGCTCATCATTCAGCGCCTGCTGAATAACCTGCCTGAGATCGTCCTGCTGCAATGACCGCAGAACATAGACTCTGGCGCGGGACAAAAGTGCGTTATTCAGCTCAAACGAAGGATTTTCGGTGGTCGCGCCAATAAAGATAATGGTGCCGTCTTCAATATGCGGCAGGAATGCGTCCTGCTGAGACTTGTTAAACCGATGCACCTCGTCCACAAACAGGATCGTTTTACGGTTGTGCATCAGCTGTTCATCTCTTGCCCGGTCAACCGCTGCACGTATATCTTTCACGCCCGACAACACTGCGGAGAGCGTTTCGAAGCGGGCATCACACAAACCGGCAATCAATTTAGCCAGTGTCGTTTTTCCCACACCGGGCGGCCCCCAGAATACCATCGAGTGAATAGCCCCCTGCTCCAGGGCTTCACGCAGGGGCTTACCCCGGGCAAGGATATGGGCCTGCCCAAGGTATTCATCCAGATTCCCGGGTCTCATGCGAGCCGCGAGCGGCTCGAAACGGGCATGGGTGTTTGGAGTATCAAAAAGTGATGCCATAGTAACTTATTGCTCAGTGTTACCGGTTTGATCGATTACATCATAGCCTTTGGGAATCTCAACCCTGAAATCACTGTCGCTGATCATCCCGTTGACATTGACATCGCTCAGCTCTACACGACGCCGACCACCCAGGGAGTCCCGCAACTCGATACTGTTGAGTACACCATCACGAAAGATAATATCCAGTTTTTCAAACAGGTCTGAACTTCCGGCAGGTGTCAGGGTGAACCGCTCCTGTTTGTCATCACGATACAGACCAATCTGGTAATCTTTCAGAAATTCCTTAACATCACCACTCAACAGTTGCGCTGGTGTATTGGACATGCGCTGATCCTGAATCTGAATAATGACCTGCTGCAGGTCACGATCAACCAGCCATATTTTTTTGTCGAGGGCGACGATTTCCTGCTCAAAAGGCGACGCTGTGTCCCAGCGAAACTTGCCCGGACGTTTGATCTGCATGGAGCCGGACTCAGTACGTATCCGGCCATCAGAGCCTACTGATTCCTGTTTGAACTTCGCAGAAATCGTGCGGATTTTTTCCAGCTTTCGGGTCAGCTTTTCAGCCGCTTTGGCATCATTATCCTGCACAGCGGTCGCAGCAACCGGTTTGACCGGGGCTGCCAGAACGTTGACAGGAGAACCAGCAGACAGCGCAACAGCAGAAAACAGGGCAATGACTTTTAAATGCTTAAACATAGAACTTAGCAGCAACATCAACAATAAAAACTATAAAAACAAAAGGTTAATTTTTAACCGGCGGCGGAGCGATCACTTCCCGGGTACCATTGGTTCCCGCAGGGCTGATAACCCCCGCCTGCTCCATGGCTTCAATAATATTGGCTGAACGGTTATAACCGATTTTAAACTTGCGCTGTACCGAAGAGATCGACACCCTGCGGCTCTCCGTCACAAAAGCAACGGCTTCGTCGTATAACGGATCCTGTTCGCTGTCTCCGTCCAGTCCTGCACTGAAAGCACTACCGTCGGATGAACCCGCTTCGACACCGTTAAGAATGTCATCAATGTAATCCGGCGCGCCACGTTTTTTCCAGTCAGCCACCACCCGGTGTACTTCATCATCACTGACAAAGGCGCCATGAACACGAATCGGTACACTCGTTCCCGGAGGCAGGTAGAGCATATCACCATGTCCTAGCAGTTGCTCAGCCCCACCCTGGTCAATGATGGTACGGGAGTCAATTTTACTCGATACCTGAAAACTGATACGGGTCGGAACGTTGGCCTTGATCAGGCCGGTAATGACATCCACGGAAGGCCGCTGTGTTGCAAGAATCAGGTGAATACCGGCTGCCCGGGCTTTCTGGGCAATCCGGGCAATCAGCTCTTCCACTTTTTTACCAACAATCATCATCATGTCGGCAAATTCATCCACCACCACGACGATAAATGGCAGGGTATCCAGTTCTGGCGGTGCTTCTCCGCCCAGAGACAAGGGCTCAAAGAACGGGTCTCGCAGTGGCGCCCCCTGACTGCGGGCTTCCTTTACCTTCTGGTTGTAGCCAGCAATATTACGAACCCCGAGAGCCGCCATCAGCTTATAACGACGCTCCATTTCAGCCACACACCAGCGCAGGGAGTTGGCCGCTTCTTTCATGTCGGTCACAACCGGTGCCAGCAGATGCGGAATGCCGTCATAGATAGACAGTTCCAGCATTTTCGGGTCAATCATGATCAGCCGCACATCTTCAGGACCTGCTTTAAACAGCATGGACAGAATCATGGCGTTAACGCCCACGGACTTGCCCGAGCCGGTAGTACCCGCCACCAGCAAATGGGGCATTTTTGCAAGGTTAACCACCACAGGCTGACCACTGATATCGTGACCCAGGGCAAGGGATAAGGGAGACTTGGCCTGGTCGAAGGCTTTTGCTGAAACCACTTCGCTGAAGTAAACAATCTCCCGGTCATCGTTGGGAATTTCAATACCCATCACAGATTTTCCGGGGATCACTTCCACCACACGGACACTGATCACTGCGAGAGACCGGGCCAGGTCTTTTGCCAGATTACTGATTTTGCTGGCTTTGGTACCCGGTGCCGGCTGAATCTCGTAACGGGTAATCACCGGCCCGGGGTGGGCAGCCACAACCTCAGCATCAACGCCAAAGTCTTTAAGCTTAAGCTCTAATAAACGGGATACAGCATCCAGGTCATCCTGACTGATGCCTCCGTTTGAGTTAGCCACTTCGTCCAGCAAGCCAACTGTTGGAAAACGACCTTCCGGCAGCTCTTCAAACAGAGTTTCCTGTCGTTCCTTGCGAGGGCTGTTATCGACGCTACTGTTTTCGGCGTTATTGTTTTCGGCGCTACTGTTTTCGAAGACGGTGAAAGGTTGTGGCTTTATTTTAACTTCAGGTTCCGGAGCTTCGATAACAGGCAATAAGGTTGGCTCAACCTTATCATCACGGTCTGCTGCTTTGGCTGTCTCCTTTGTCAGAGCCTTCTGCGCCCTGACTTCTGCCCGATGGTCCCGCCATTGATCCAGTGCATTCTGCAGGCGGTGGTAAGCAACCGTAGCCCAGCGACGTCCAGCCGTCAGACAGGCAGTCAGCACCCAGATCACCAGCCTGCCCACCAGGTCAATCACACGGAACCAGGAAATATCGGTATAAAGCGTTAATCCGGTGATAAACACGGCTAACAGCAACAGGCTGCTGCCCACCGCACTAAACACGGGCATAAACTGCTGCAGGATAATATGGCCGACGATCCCCCCCGTAGACGATGGCAGATCAGAGATCCCCGGAAAGTACAACCCGGCCAGTGCCGCCCCGGCACAAAGTGCCAGCACCAGACCAAAAAAGCGTACAGCAAACAGGCTGAGACTCCACGGCCAGGTTTCGTAACGGTAGCGGATAACCAGTGCCACCTTGCCAAACAGGACCAGCGGAATCATCCACGCAAAGAGTCCAAACAGAGAAAACAGAAAATCGGCAAACCAGGCTCCGGCACGTCCTGTGGCATTAATAATTTCACCGTCAAAGCCAGCATAATTCCAGCCGGGATCAACTGGCGCATAGGTCATCAATGCCACA
Source organism: Endozoicomonas sp. NE40 (assembly GCF_040549045.1). Classification (NCBI taxonomy): domain Bacteria; kingdom Pseudomonadati; phylum Pseudomonadota; class Gammaproteobacteria; order Oceanospirillales; family Endozoicomonadaceae; genus Endozoicomonas; species Endozoicomonas lisbonensis. The sequence goes on from NZ_JBEWTB010000002.1 coordinate 210,414, forward strand.
GACAGGAAACCCGCCATGACCAGCAGCACCAGCATGCCAGCCTCCCGCAGACGCAATGCAAGGGCGTCATTCAGCGAATCACGAATGGATGACTTCACAAACTTTTTTTTGATGCTCGCCGGTTGTGAACGTGCCGTACTACTGCGTTTTTTGCTCGAATTCTCAGACATTCCCAGTCTATTAAAAAATAGCCTCGCAAGGGTCCCGGCCAGAGGGACTGTTTATATATACATTAAACGATAACACGAGGGATTCATCGGTTGCCATCCAACAGGTCAATGAAAGCTGTATCAGATTGTTTTGAGCGCATCGTGTCAGGGCAGTGAAGCCAGTTTCTCCGCCAGACGCATGTACTGCTCCGTGTGATTCAGGTCCCGTACAAAACGTTCAGGAATGCCCTGGATACCATTCATTGCACCCAGCAATGCCCCTGTCAGCGCGGCCCTTGCCATATTATTACCGCCGCCATTGGTAGCAGACAAAACCCCTTGTTCAAAGTTATCCGGGAAGCGGTGCATCAGGTAATAACTCGCTGGCAACAGGTGTGTTAACTGACAATCCATACCGTACACCTGACTGACATGCAGCGCCGGTTCAATTCGCACCACTTCCGGCTGCCAGGCAATAGCGCCATTAACCACCGTATGGACATTGTCATAACCACCGATTAAAGAACGGATCATTGGGTTCTTCAGCTGTTTGTACAGATAATCACGCAGATCTTCCAGTTGCACCCCTTTCATAAGAGCCTGAAGGGTCAGGGCATAAACCACCTGATTACCGCGGATAAAGTCGCTGCTGAAAAATGGCTGCATCATGTTATCCGCTTCAATAGCCAGAGTTTCCGGGTCGTCATAAAGAAGGGCCAGAACCACTGCCATTTGCGCACCATCACTGCTATCTGCACTGGATGCCAGCTTACGGTCCTGCCAGCTGATGCCATCATTTCGCTGCTTAACCATATGCCTCACAATGGATTCCGTGTATCGACCGGAAAAGCTCTCTCCAGACAGCTTACTGAAAAAGCCATCCAGCCGGTCATGGAAATCTGTTTCGTTGTACTGCCCCGTTGCAACGACCGATTCCAACAATAGGGTAAACAGCTGTCCGGTCTGGGAAATATCGCCAGCCCTTAAACCCTGCTCATAGCGATAGCGGCTGATATTGGCGAAACTATGACTACCGTCCGGCCTGGGGTCCTGATAACGGTCAATCCAGCTACCAAAATCCTTCTGTAGCTCACTGAGATCGTAATACCAGTGGGTACCCAGGCCCAGTGCGTCTCCGGCGAGATAACCAAAAATAGCGCCCTTGACGCGGTCGCTGCGACTGATGTTATCCGGATAGTGTTTCACAACAGGTTGAGTGGAATCGATGCGGTTCATGCTCTGATCCTCAGTAGTTGCTCCTGTATTCTGATCTTGTAACACCGGGTTGTCACACCCTGCAAGCACCATGACCCACCCTGACAATACAATGACCCTGGACAGCTGGCATAACAGCCAGTTTCCGGCAATTCTCATAGCAACTCCCGACTCACGAGTAAGCGACCGAAAAGAACTGAGCATAGAACATCCGGCAAAACTCAGTATTAGTACTTATGTTTTATTTTTAAGCCAGAGGTATGTTTACCGGTTTGATTGACTATTTCATCAGGAACGCAAGATGCAAGAATCCATTCACGGCCACAATGTTCTTAATCTGATTCGTGAGCACAACCAGCCTGCGAGCAAAGACGAACTGCTGACAGCCATTGCCCAACATTTTGGTACTGACAGCCTTTTTCACACCTGTTCTGCCGAAGGGTTGAACGCTGACCAACTGGTAGAGCTGTTTCTCGCCAAAGGGAAGTTAACACTGCAGAATGAACAGGTGCATTTTGTTGGCTGCCGCTGCAAACACTAATTGACCTGCGTCAGAAGTTCCTGCAATTACACTAAAGGCTGAAATAATAACCGGCCGGGCTGTAATTCATTGAAAAACAATAAAAAACATAAAATAACTTATTCAATTACCACCGTTGGTTCCAACACACCGCGAACCAACTCCTGCTTATGCCCTTGACATAAGTACTACAGGTTATAATCTGGTGTCATACCCAGACAGTTTAGGGTACAACTCACTAGAGCCCTGCTATGGTGCGTTATTGGATCTGTAGACAGACTCCTGTCTGGATACCGGTCAATTTAGTCCTGAGCAAAAGACTGCCAGGGTTATTTTAATAACACTCTGACTTACTGATGCCCCAGAACGACGTAATCCTGTTGACGTTCGATGTTTCTAAGGCAAATGGTCGAGTTAAAAAACGTCATTATTGGAGACCTTCTTACCATGCAACAGAACAAACTGTTTGTAGGTAACCTGCCTTTTAGCGCGAATGAAAACGACCTGCAGATTGCTTTCGAGCAATTTGGTGAAATTGATGAGATCCGTGTGATTATTGACCGCGAAACCGGTCGGTCCCGTGGTTTTGCTTTTGTCACATTTGCTGAAAAAGAATCCGCAGATTCAGCACTCAGCATGGACGGCAAAGAACTCAATGGCCGTAACATGCGGGTTAATTTTGCTACTGAAAGAAACGGTGGACGCAGAAACAACAACCAGAGCCACAACAACAATCGCCGTTTCAATCAATAATAACCCGTTGCGGATTATTAAATTGAGGGAAGGTAGCCATGAATTACGGGCTATCTTCCTGCCTCTTTTTCATCAGCATTTAACAGACTGATGACACGATTTTCCCGACGCGCCCGCTCTGCGGCAAAAACCATCTGATGACTCTCAAGGGTTTCATCAGGGCCGCTCAGAATATGTGAGGCATCATTACTGGCAACAGCAGCTATAAATGCCTTCATCACGGCTTGGTCACCGCCTGCATGCCCTCCAGCCGCAGAGCTGTCAACAAAGGCGTGAGTATCGTAAACCGTTTCCGTGCGGGAAAGAAAATCATACCTGTACAGCTTTCTGCCATCACCTTCAATCATGCCCCTGCTGCCAAACACACTGGTTTTACGGTTCGTCATGGGAGTGAAAGCGGTCATGGTAAATGAAGCAGTCATGCCGCCTTCAAACTGCATATTCACCACCTGATGATCCACAACATCGTTATCACAGGCGTAAACGCACCGGCCATAAGGACCGGTACGCAAAGCTTCAATAATCGTCTCGTAAGAAGGTTCTGGTGTCAGCACATCCCATGGCCACTGGTTAACAGAACCTTCAGTGAATAGTTTTTCCTGAGTATTTTCGCCACCGCGAGGCTGATAAACATTGCAAAGGTAAATATTCTGGGCCGAGTAGGGGCAGGTTTCGGAAAGTCTGCAATCCAGGCACCGGTCGCTGCTGCCTTCCGGTTTCTGTTCCTTGCGAAAATGACTTAGCCGTCCAAATGAAGAAATCTGCTGGCAGGGCTTACCGGCCAGGTATCTCAACCAGTCGAGGTCGTGGCAGGCCTTTGTCATCAGCATGGGAGCACTGGCTGCTTCATTGGCCCAGTTCCCTCTGACAAAAGAATGTGCCTGGTGCCAATAGCCTACGGGCTCAAGGTGTTGAATAGAGCAGACATCCCCAATAACACCACTGTCTAATAAGTTTTTCAGGCGCATGGTATAAACGGTATAGCGCAGAAGGTGACAGACACTTAACATGACCTTGTGGGTTTTAACCGCTTCAACAATCGCCCGGCAACTGTCGGGGTCAGGTGCCATGGGTTTTTCCAGAAGCAAGTGATAACCCTTCTCAGCCAGTGCCACCGCCGGCTCTTTATGCATTTCATCCTGAGTGCAAATACCAGCAGTGTCAGCCAGCTTTTCACACTCTGCCAGCGCCCGCCAGTCCCTATAAACCCGGTCCGGTCTGATATTATGCTGTTCTGCCAGATACGCCCGGTATTCTTCTCTTGGCTCCGCAACTGCCACAATTTTCAACTGTTCAGGATGGTCCAGGGCATAGCGGGCATAAGCTCTGCCGCGACTACCGGCACCAACGATAACCATGGTGACAGGCTCCATTTGAACTCTCCATTGTTCAATCTACTTATACTGTCGACTCATCAGATCCTCGACATAAGCCGTTGACCGTTTGGTTTTCAAAAGAGCCCAAAAAAAACGCCATACTCATTCATCTGAACATGGCGCCTGATATTGAATCACGATTTTATTTAATCAAATACAATTTTATCTTTATTTTTTTCTAATAATACCGAGCCTATGTATTTCACCTTATCGAGATCTTCCATTGAATGGAATGCCCCATGAGATTCACGATGATTAACAATTTCCCGGGCTATTTTCGGACCCACACCAACCAGCGATTCATTAAGCTGTTGAACCGTTGCCTGGTTAACATTAATTTTCTCGAATTTAACCGACTGTTCAGCAAAAGCAGGAATTGAAAAGGAAAGAAACAGTGAAGTAAGAAATGCAATTATTGTCTTCCTCATGGCGATACTCCTTTGATGCCTGGAAAAGAAACGAACTCATAAGCAAGTTCTTACTTAAAGGTTTAGATTAATTTAATCGACAGTGCAAAGCTTCACTCTCCTTCAATTCCCTGCACTGGTGCAATAGCTCCCCACGAATGACAACCCGGACACATCCAGTGCATTTCCTTTCCGGAAAAACCGCAGGAATTACATTGATAAACCGGCTTCAGTTCGAGCATTTTATCCGTCATCTCTTTCAGCAGACGAATACTCTGCAGACTCCCGACAGCAGGATTTCTCAGTTGCAGAGTCATAAGGGCATTCAAACCTTTCAGAGAAGGATTTTTACCCAGCTGATCGGTCAGAAACCTTAATGCCTGTTCATCTCCCCGGTCACTGGCCAGAACTTTTGTCATGGCAAGGATGACTGCCCCACCTGGTCTCTCACTGAGACAGCGTCCAAGAAAAGCAGTAAAGCCGCGAACATTACCCAGCCGGTTATAAGCCTGCTCTAATAACTCCAGAGTCAGCGGAACATACTGGCTATTCTGCAGCGCAACTTTTTCGAGCGCTTTTATACAATCCCGGTAACGACCATCATCGAACTCCATCCGTGCCAACAGCAACGAAGCCCTGACACAGTTTTTATCCCGTGTGAACGCCTGACGGATGGCCTTTCTGGCAGACATCCGGTCGTTGCGATCCAGACAGATCTGCGCGCCCTCACAGTAAAAATGTGCCAGCACCACAGCATACTTATCGCCACCGGTTTTCCGCAACTCTTCACCCACGGCAACAGCCTTAGACCACTCCCGTTCCTGCTCATAGATTTTGAGTAACTGCTGCAAAGCCTCAGGCCGATACTCATGATTATTTTTGGCCACGTCAGCCAGCATGGCTTCGGCCCGATCCAGCAAGCCGGCCTGCATAAAATCTTTTGCCAGCTCCAACTGAACCCGAAGGGATTGCGAAGAGGTAAGGCTTGGTCTGGCAAGAAGATCCTGATGCACACGAATGGACTTTTCTACTTCACCGCGCCGGGCAAACAGACTACCCAGTGCCAGATAAGTATCAACCGTGTCGTTATTCAGATCCAGCGCTTTGATAAACGTTTCAATCGCCTCATCCGTCTGTTCATTCAACAGATAATTCAGTCCAACAAAATATTCTTTGGAAAGAGGCTGGCCGGATGACTGGGATTGATTCTTTTTCCGAAGATCCCTTCGACCCAACAGATAACCTGCCAGCATGGCTACTACAATAAGAGCCAGCAGTGCAACATCAGGCATTAACTCAGTCCCTTGAGGGCATTCGCTCTCAGCTTCTGCAACTCTGCATCCCGGCGTCCCAGTTTGCGCTGGAAGCTGGCATTCGCCAGGCGCAGCCTTCCAATCGCGACCATTGATGCCAGCAGACCACAGACTCCACCAACAATGAATGCAGCAATGACGGCTGTTGAAGCCTTAAGTTCGGGCAGCTGCATACCAGCCAGTTGAAAATCAACCAGCTGCGGATTACTAATCACAAAGTTGACCAGTATGACCAACATAATAATCAGCAGAAATAATACCAGTAAGCGCTTCAGCCAAGCTCCAAGCACTGAAACCATAGTAACAACAAACTCCAGATTAAGTGACCAGTAACGGATGAACCAGTTTACTCCGGTCATACCGGTGAAAAAACGATTAAACGGAATTATTCACCCTGTCACGCATTTCCTTGCCAGGCTTGAAGTGCGGGACATATTTTCCTGCCAGAGAAACCGACTCTCCGGTTTTTGGATTTCTGCCAATTCTCGGCGCTCGATAATGAAGTGAAAAGCTGCCAAAACCACGTATTTCAACGCGTTCTCCGTTGGCCAGCGACTGTGACATTTGTTCTATTATTGCCTTGATGGCCAGCTCGACATCTTTTACAGCCAACTGCTGTTGCTGTTCTGCAAGCTGCTCAATCAATTCAGACCGGGTTATTGCCATGGTTCCTTTCCCCTGCCACTCCCTGATGGTATCCAGTACAGACGATTCCTACCCTAGCTAACCCAAATCAAGAAATCAAGCAAGCTATTGATAAGCCTGCTGAAAATCATGCCCTGCATTTTCAGCAGGCGAAAAAAAACCGCAGAATTTCTCCTGCGGTTTTTCAAGCTTTATGGCTTAACAGTCAGATCATTTGATCTTACTTGTTTTCCATCTGAGCTTTGATCAGGTCACCGATAGTGGTAGGACCGGAAGCTTCAGGAGCAGTGCTGCGCAGCTCCTTGATAGCCGCTTTATCTTCAGCTTCGTCCTTCGCTTTGATGGACAGGCTGATGTTACGGTTCTTACGATCGATGCTGATAATGCGAGCTTCTACTTCTTCGCCTTCCTTCAGAACGTTAGTCGCGTCTTCTACGCGGTCACGGCTGATTTCAGAAGCTTTCAGAGTAGCCAGTACGTCTTCGGCCAGTTCAACGGTAGCAGCCTTAGCGGTTACTTCCTTGATAACACCCTTAACGATAGAGCCCTTCTCGTTCAGACCAGCGAAGGCATTGAACGGATCTTCAGACAGCTGCTTGATACCCAGGGAGATACGCTCACGCTCAGCGTCGATAGCCAGGATAACAGCTTCAACTTCGTCACCCTTACGGTACTGACGAACAGCTTCTTCACCAGCTTCGTTCCAGGAGATGTCAGACAGGTGAACCAGGCCGTCGATACCACCGTCCAGACCGATGAAGATACCGAAGTCAGTGATAGACTTGATCTTACCAGCCAGCTTGTCGCCCTTGTTAAAGGAACCGGAGAAGTCTTCCCATGGGTTGGTCTTGCACTGCTTGATACCCAGGGAGATACGACGACGCTCTTCGTCGATGTCCAGAACCTGAACTTCAACTTCGTCACCCAGAGCAACCACTTTGGATGGGTGGATGTTCTTGTTGGTCCAGTCCATTTCGGAAACGTGTACCAGACCTTCAACACCTTCTTCCAGCTCAACGAAGCAGCCGTAGTCAGTCAGGTTGGTTACGCGACCGGAAGCACGGGTGCCTTCTGGGAAGCGGTTAGTGATAGCTACCCATGGATCTTCACCCAGCTGCTTCAGACCCAGAGATACGCGGTTGCGCTCACGGTCGAACTTCAGAACCTTAACGTTGATCTCGTCACCAACATTAACGATTTCGCTAGGATGCTTGATGCGCTTCCAGGCCATGTCAGTGATGTGCAGCAGGCCGTCAACACCACCCAGATCTACGAACGCGCCGTAGTCGGTCAGGTTCTTAACGATACCTTTAACTTCCAGACCTTCCTGCAGAGTACCCAGCAGTTCTTCACGCTCAGCGCTGTTTTCAGCTTCCAGTACGGAACGACGGGAAACAACAACGTTGTTACGCTTCTGATCCAGCTTGATTACCTTGAATTCCAGCTCTTTGCCTTCCAGGTGAGCAGTGTCACGTACTGGACGAACGTCAACCAGAGAACCAGGCAGGAACGCACGGATAGTGTTAACGTCAACAGTGAAGCCGCCTTTGACTTTACCGGAGATAACACCTTTAACAATTTCTTCAGCTTCGAAGGCTTTTTCCAGCTCGCCCCAAGCTTCCATACGCTTGGCTTTTTCACGAGACAGACGAGTTTCACCGAAACCATCTTCAACAGCGTCCAGAGCAACCTGAACTTCATCGCCAACAGCGATGGTCAGTTCGCCCTGTTCGTTCAGGAACTGAGCTTTAGGGATAACGCCTTCAGACTTCAGACCAGCGTGTACAGTCACCCAGTCGTTGTCGATATCGATTACCTGGCCGCTAACAATAGCGCCCGGCTTCATTTCGATTTCTTGCAGGCTTTCTTCAAACAGATCAGCAAAGCTTTCGCTCATGGTCATTCCTATCAATTCGACAGTGCAGTCAGAGCACCCTGGTACCAGGATGTTGTTCTACCTGCCGGCCACACCGCCAGTCAGTGTGGGTTAGTTTCATTCAGTCCGGAGCTGGAAACACTGGCATTCAGCCAATTCCGGACTCTTTGGGGTTAATACAGACAACAACCGGTCGTCTGTATTTGAAAAGTAACAGGCTGTCTGACATTGTCAGACAGCCTGTCGTTATTATCTAATGCCTGATTAAGAGCTGACTGACAGCAAAGCGTCAGATAAGACCTTTCTGTCGCATACCATCCAGAATGCGGCTAAACACTTCCTGAATCGTCAGGCGGGTGCTGTCCAGTTGCAGAGCGTCTTCAGCCGGTTTGAGCGGAGCCACCTTACGGTTCATATCCCGTTCATCCCGTGCCTGAATGTCAGCTAAAAGCTGATCAAAACTAGCATCAATCCCTTTCAGTTGCAACTGATTTCGTCGGCGCTTTGCCCGTTCTTCTGCACTGGCCGTCAGGTAAACCTTGAAGTCCGCGGCAGGGAACACCACTGTTCCCATATCACGACCATCAGCTACCAATCCCGCTCCGTGAGCAAAGTCACGCTGACGCTTCAGCAGCGCAGCACGAACTTTTGGCAGAGCCGCCACTTTTGACGCTTTGGCTCCCACCTCTTCCGTTCGCAGGTTGGCACCTACGGTTTCACCTTCGAGGATAATGGTCATCCCTTCCCCATCCTGCCCCGGCTCAAACTGGACATCAAGATGACCAGCCAGCACTTCCAGGGAAGACTCGTCAGCAAAATCCACACCATGGTTTATTGCCGCCAGCGCTGTCAGTCGGTACAGAGCGCCACTGTCCAGCAGGTGCCAGCCCAGCTCCTTGGCGAGCAGAGCTGCGACCGTACCTTTACCTGAACCGCTGGGACCGTCAATGGTCACCACGGGTGCATTCGCTTTGTATACTGCTCTATCATCAGCATTACGGCCAGCGTTACGGTCAGAGTTCTGATCAGAAGCCTGTACGCCCAGTCCAGGGTTTTCAGAGTTACTCACTCGTCTTGTCCTTCAACAGATAACTTCAGGCCGGCATGACTGGCCAGCCTGACAAAATTCGGAAATGAGGTGGCAACATTGGCACAGTCTTTAATACGGATTGCGCCTTGCGCCCGCAATGAAGCCACCGCAAAGGCCATGGCGATGCGATGATCCCCATGACTCTCAACCGTACCTGCCATAAATGGCTTACCGCCTTTGACGATCATACCATCAGGCAACGCCTCCGCATCAATGCCCAGCACCTGCAGACCATCAGCCATAGCCTGAATCCGGTCACTTTCCTTGACCCGCAACTCTTCAGCGCCGCGCAGAACAGTTTCACCTTCAGCGCAGGCTGCCGCGACAAACAGCACCGGAAACTCATCAATTGCCAGAGGTACAAGATGCTCAGGGATTTCAATACCTTTCAAAGGCGCGTATCGCACACGAATATCCGCAACAGGTTCACCACCTACCAGCTTCTCGTTGGACAGGGTGATGTCAGCACCCATGAGACGCAGAATATCCAGCACACCGGTTCGTGTTGGATTAATGCCAACATGAGGAAGCATCAGGTCGGAACCTTCGGCAATACTGGCTGCCACGAGGAAAAACGCGGCTGATGAAATATCCGCAGGTACGTCAATTCGCGTTGCCGTCAGCTTACCACCGCCCTGCACGGCCACCCGGTCACCATCAACGGCAACAGGATACCCGAACCCGGACAACATGCGATTCGTATGATCACGAACAATTCCCGGAGCAACCGTAGAGGTTTCCCCTTCAGCGTAAAGACCCGCCAGCAACAGACAGGACTGCACCTGCGCTGAAGCCACCGGCAAATCATAATGAATGCCGTTCAGTGCCTGACCGCCTTTAATCACCAGCGGTGGACGACCACCCTCTGCGGTTTCAATGCTCGCTCCCATTTCAGCAAGCGGTTTAACCACCCGGTTCATCGGGCGCCCGGACAATGACGTATCACCGGTCAGGGTTACGTCAAAAGACTGCGCTGCCATCAGCCCTGCCATAAGACGCATAGCCGTACCGGCATTACCGAGATAGAGCGGTCCCGGCGGCTGTTGCAGCCCGTGCATACCCACTCCGTGAATAGTAACCCGACCATCGTGTGGACCTTCAATATCCACACCCATATCACGGAAGGCCTGCAGCGTTGCCATGGCATCTTCACCTTCCAGGAAACCATCAACAACCGTTTCACCCTCTGCCAGAGCACCCAGCATGATGGAGCGATGGGAAACCGACTTATCTCCGGGAACGCGCAGCTCACCGGTTACTTTGCCACCCGGCTGGGCAACAAAGGTTTGTTGTACTTCATTCATAGTTTTAGAGTCATTCAGCGTGGTCATATAGGCTCTTCTTTCCAGCATACTGGTAAAATGTCGTCGAGCGGTGGATGCCCGTTCAAAAATACCCAGCATACGTTGACTGTCTTTATTTATAATGGCGTTTCGAAGCCCTTCAAGACCTTCTGTAAAACGATCCAGCGCCTGTAAAACAGCGTCCCGATTACCCAGGGCAATATCATGCCACATGGTCGGGTCACTGCCGGCAATTCGGGTAAAGTCCCGAAAACCTCCAGCCGCATAACGAAATATCTCCTGATTTTCTCGGTTACCGGCCAGAGTATCGACCAGGGAGAAAGCCAGAAAATGGGGCAGATGACTGGTCAGTGCCAGTACCTCATCGTGATGCCCGATATCCATACTGTCAACATGCGCACCGCAGGCCTGCCAGAGCGCCTTAATTAATGCAGTAGCATGAGCATCGGTGTGCGACAGTGGTGTCAGAATCACTTTATGACCTTTAAAAAGATCAGGTCTGGCTGCTGTCACACCGCTTTTTTCAGAACCAGCGATAGGGTGTCCCGGTACCAGACAGGCAGGCACTTCACCAAACAACTGTCGTGCAGATTCAACCAGTGACCCTTTGCAGCTACCCACATCAGTCACCACCTTACCCGCCAGCGGCACTTCCACAAGCTGCTGAAGCACCGCAGGCATAGCCAGCATGGGAACGGCCAGCATAACGACATCAGCGCGGGCTACACCGTCGGGCAAATCATAACAGGGGCTGTCAATCAGGCCATTCTCAAAGGCGATATCAACAGAATCGCAGCTACGGTCATAACCTGCAATCTCATGACAAATTCCTTTCTCTTTCAGTGCCGCAGCAAAAGAGCCACCAATCAGCCCCAGACCGACAACAAGCACCCTGATTCTGTTTATCTGCAATCCCTGAGCGTTCACTACGACACCACTTCTTTTACTTCTTTCAAAGCCTGCAGGAAACGTTCATTTTCTTCCGGCAGGCCAATGGATACCCGCAAATGCCCTGGCATTCCATAATTAGCAACCGGGCGAACAATCACCCCTTTTTCCAACAGTTTCCGGTAATACACCATGGCATCGCCACTGGTATCAAAGGTAATGAAGTTCCCCATGGACGGAATGTATTCAAAACCCATTGCCTGCAGACCAGCCGATACTGTTTGCAGCCCCTGAGTGTTCACATCACGGGAACGCTGCAGGTATTCATCATCATTCAGGACCGCAACCGCTGCACACTCACCCAGATTGTTGACATTAAACGGCTGACGTAGCTTATTAAGCACACCGGCAACCTCTACACTGGAGACGGCGTAACCAACCCGACTCCCCGCCAGACCATAGGCTTTGGAGAAAGTACGGGTAACCACCAGATTTGAATACTGCTTAAGCAAAGCGATACCATCCGGATGACGTTCGTCCTGCACATACTCAAAATACGCCTCATCCAGAACCACAATGACATCACTGCGCACCTTATCCAGAAAGCCTGTCAGCTCATCCCGGGGAAACGCCGTTCCGGTTGGATTATTCGGGTTTGCCAGAAACACCATTCGGGTATCATCCCGCACAGCGTCAGCCATGGCATCCAGATCATGCCCCCAGTTTCTGGCAGGCACCACAATACTCTCCGCACCCGCCGCTGTGACAGCGATCGGATAAACAACAAAGGCATACTCTGAAAAAACGGCAGACACCCCGGGCTGCAACCATGACTGAGCCAGAAGCACCAGCACGTCATTTGATCCATTCCCGAAGGTAATCTGCTCAGGCTGAACCGCCAGTTTCTGACTTAGCGCATCACGCAGGTTGAACAGATTACCATCCGGATAACGCGCCAGCTCTGACAGATGTCGCCCAATAGCATCCAGTGAAGACGGTGCCGGACCAAGCGGGTTCTCGTTACTGGCCAGCTTGACAATGGCATCCACATCAAGCCCCTGCTCTCTTGCCAGCTCTTCGACAGGCTTACCAGGCAGATAAGGGCTCAGCGACCTTACACCCGAAACGGCCAGCTCGACAAAATCACATCCCATAAATCACCTGTTATATTGTTTTACAGCACAGCTTTTTATAGCTCAGTATTTACAGCACACCCTTAGGATAAGAACCAAGCACCTTCAGGTCATTGGCCCGCTCTCCCAGCCTTTCCAGCACAATTTTGATCACCGGGTCATCAATATGCCCGGAAAAATCGATAAAGAACACATAGTTCCAGGTGCCACTGCGGGAAGGGCGCGTCTCAATTCGGGTCAGGTCGATATCATGTACCTGAAAGACTTCGAGAATAGCGTGCAGGGCGCCAGGCTGGTTACGCATACTAACGACAATAGACGTTTTATCAGCACCGCTGCTCTGCACATCCTGATTCCCAATGATCAGGAATCGGGTGGAGTTGTCAGGCTGATCCTCAATCTTCTCGGCAATCTTTTCCAGGCCGTACATTTCTGCAGCCATATCACCGGCAATCGCCGCCGAATTCCATTCACCCTTGATTCTGCGGGCGGCTTCGGCATTGGAGTTAACAGCAACACGCTCGGCCATTGGCCAGTGGGCATCCAGCCACTTACGACACTGGGCCAGTGACTGGGCATGAGAATAGATACGGGTAATATGATCCCGGCGGGTATTTTCTGATACCAGCATGTTCTGATGAATCCGCAGCACCACCTCACCACAGATTTTCAGGTTGGAATCCATAAAACTGTCGAGCGTATGACTAACGACACCTTCCGTAGAATTTTCAACCGGCACCACACCATAATTCACCGCACCGGCAGTCACCTCACGAAATACCTCATCAATGGCTGACATGGGGACGCAAACGGCCGAATGCCCAAAATGCTTTATCGCCGCCTGCTGCGTAAAGGTACCCTCAGGCCCCAGAAACGCTACATTGACAGGCTCTTCCAGTGCCAGGCAGGCCGACATAATTTCCCGAAACAGGCGCGCCATTTCTTCATCGCCCAGAGGCCCGTCGTTACGCTCCATAACACGACGCAGAACCTGCGCTTCACGCTCCGGGCGATAGTAGACAGCATCTCTGTCTTCCTGCTGCTTAACCTGCGCAACTTCCTGAGCGCACCTGGCTCTGTCACTGATCAGCTTCAGGATTTCACCATCAAGCTTATCAATACTCTTGCGCAGTCCTGTCAGCTTGTCATCTGTCATAGTTATTCTCAGCTCTTTACACTGCAATCAAAGGCCTTCAGGCAGCCCGGTTCTGCTACCCGAAAGCCGGTTAAATAGTCACGTCAGCATTCGCTTAGCCTTGTTGACCAACCACTTTTCCATCAACCTTTTTTATTAACCATAACGCCGTTCAAATTCCTGCATAAAGCTGACCAGCGCATCAACATGAGCTTCCGGAACCGCATTATAGATACTGGCCCTCATGCCTCCCACTGCCTTATGCCCTTTAAGGTACATAAACCCCTCTTTCCCGGCTTCAGCCAGAAAGACAGAATCCAGTTCCGGGTCAGCCAGGGTAAACGGCACATTCATGCGCGAGCACCAGCAGGGGTCAATATTATTGTGATAAAATCGGGTGCTTTCTATCTGACCATACAATTTACGGGCTTTACGCTCATTAATCTTGTCCATTTCTGCCAGCCCACCCTGGCGCTTCAGCCATTTAAACACCAGGCCAGCCAGATACCAGGCAAAGGTGGGCGGCGTGTTGTACATGGAGTCCTTGCCTGCCTGAGTCGCATAATCCCAGACCGCAGGACAGGCTGAAGAGTGATGCTCCAGAAGATCATCACGAACAATCACCACAGTCAGACCAGCAGGTCCAATGTTCTTTTGCGCACCGGCATAAATCACGCCAAACTTACTGACATCAATAGGCCGGGACAGAATGTTTGAAGACATATCCGCCACCAGTGGCACGTCGCCGGTTTCAGGTATAAACGGAAATTCCAGACCACCAATGGTCTCGTTCGGCGTGTAATGGACATAGGCGGCATCGCTGCTGAAGCGCCACTGTTCTTGGGAAGGCATCTGCCGGAATCCGGACAGCTTGCCATCAGCAATGATATTCACATTCAGATAACGCTGGGCTTCTTTAATGGCTGACTGCGCCCAATATCCGCTATTCACATAATCCGCACTTTTTTTACTGCCTTTCAGGTTCAGGGGAACCGCCGCGAATTGACCACGGGCGCCGCCCTGTAGAAACAGCACCTTATAGTTGGCAGGAATATTCATCAGCTCACGCAGGTCTTGCTCAGACTCTTCTGCCACCCTGATAAACTCCTTACCCCGGTGGCTGATCTCCATCACCGAAGTACCCAACCCCTGGAAGTCGAGAAGTTCTTCCCGAGCCTGCTCCAGCACCTCCCTCGGTATAGGTGCAGGGCCAGCAGAAAAATTAAATACTTGTTTATCTATCGCTGCAGGTTTATCCATCGCTATAGGACCAATAATATTGTTCACAATTAACTCTCCAGACTGACAGCCTTCTCAGGCTGTGGTATCCGCCACCTCCCCTGCGGCGACAGACAAAAACGCCAGCATTATGCGCTGGCGTTTTATTCAATCAGACCCTTCAGTCATCCTGCTCAGTAGCGTTGACATCGGCAGTGTCAGTAGCACTGCCTTCAGTTTTCACTTCGGCGTCTTGCTCTTCAGCCTCCGGGACGTCACCTTCTTCAGGCTCCTCAACCCGGGCAACCCCTACCAGCTTCTCGCCTTCCTGAACCTTAATCAGGGTAACACCCTGTGTATTACGGCTCATCACAGAAATCTCATCAATACGGGTACGAACCAGAGTACCCTGATCAGAGATCAGCATCACCTCTTCACCGTCCTGCACCTGAATCGCACCAATGAGATGTCCATTCCGGTCCGTACACTGCATGGAGATTACACCCTGACCACCTCGACCGGTAACCCGGAAGTCCTCAACACAGGTTCGCTTACCAAAGCCATTTTCACTGGCTGTCAGGATCTGGGCGCCTTCCTCCGGAATGATCAGGGAGATCACCCGTTGACCGTCCTGCAGTTTTATACCACGAACGCCACGGGCTGTACGCCCCATCTGGCGCACATCGGTCTCTTCAAAACGAATAGCTTTACCGGCGTTGGACAGCAACATGACCTGCTTTTCACCATCGGTAATCTGGGCGCCCACCAGGGTATCACCCTCTTCAAGCCCCAGTGCGATCAGGCCACTTGTACGTGGACGGGAGAACTGTTCCAGCGGCGTCTTTTTCACCGTCCCCTGGGACGTTGCCATAAAGACATAGTGACCTTCGGTGTATTCTTCCACTGGCAGCATAGCGGTAATGCGCTCACCTTCTTCCAGCGGCAGAATATTCACAATCGGACGACCACGGGACGTGCGACCCGCTTCCGGAATCTGGTACACCTTGAGCCAGTACACCTTACCCTTGCTGGAGAAACACAGTATCTGGGTATGGGTGTTCGCCACCAGCATGTGTTCAACGTAATCTTCTTCCTTTACGGAAGCCGCTGATTTACCACGACCACCACGACGCTGTGCCTGATAGGTATCCAGTGTCGTTGTTTTCGCGTAACCGCCATGAGACAGGGTCACCACCATGTCTTCTTCATCAATCAGGTCTTCAACGGTCAGGTCGCGACGGGAGCTGGTGATTTCAGTACGACGTTCATCGCCATACTCTTCTTTCACCTTCTCCAGCTCTTCACGAATCACTTCGAGCAAACGGGCAGGACTGGCAAGGATATGCAACAGTTCAGCAATTTTTTCGATAAGCTCGCGATATTCAGCCAGCAGCTTTTCGATTTCCAGACCGGTCAGGCGATGCAGGCGCATTTCCAGAATCGCCTTAGCCTGAGCCGGAGACAGATAGTACTGACCATCACGCAGACCAAACTGTTCAGGCAGATCTTCAGGGCGACAGGCGTCAGAACCCGCACGCTCTGCCATCTCCATCATATAACCCGGCTCCCAGCCTTTCGCCATAAGTTTTTCCTGGGCTTCAGCAGATGTCGGCGAGGCTTTGATCATCTCAATCATCGGGTCGATATTGGACAAGGCAACCGCCAGGCCTTCTACCAGATGACCTCGCTCACGTGCCTTACGCAGTTCATAAACGGTACGGCGGGTGACCACTTCACGGCGATGACGAATAAAGGCTTCCAGCAGTTCTTTCAGATTCAGAATTTTCGGCTGACCGTCGACCAGAGCCACTGTGTTGATACCAAACACAGATTCCAGCTGAGTCTGGGCGTACAGGTTGTTCAGAACCACATCGGCGTTTTCGCCCCGACGCAGCTCAATAACAATGCGCATACCGTCCTTGTCGGACTCATCGCGCAGTTCACTGATGCCTTCAATTTTCTTGTCTTTTACCAGCTCGGCAATCTTTTCGATCAGTCGGGCTTTGTTCAGCTGATAAGGAATTTCGGTAATGATGATGGTGCTTTTATTGCGCTTTTCATCATGTTCAATAT
Source organism: Endozoicomonas sp. NE40 (assembly GCF_040549045.1). Taxonomy (NCBI): domain Bacteria; kingdom Pseudomonadati; phylum Pseudomonadota; class Gammaproteobacteria; order Oceanospirillales; family Endozoicomonadaceae; genus Endozoicomonas; species Endozoicomonas lisbonensis. Next base: position 227,509 of record NZ_JBEWTB010000002.1, read on the forward strand.
CCGCACGGGCGCGAATATAAATCCGTCCGCGGCCGGTACGGTAGGCCTGCAGAATCCCGGCACGACCATTGATAATGGCAGAGGTCGGAAAATCAGGACCCGGGATGTACTGCATCAGGTCATCAACCGACAGCGTTTCGTCATCAATCAGTGCCAGACAGCCATTGATCACTTCGGTCAGGTTGTGAGGTGGAATGTTGGTCGCCATACCCACCGCAATACCCGCAGAACCATTGACCAGCAGGCTCGGGATGCGGGTTGGCATAACGGCAGGGATCTGCTCACTGCCATCGTAGTTGGGTACAAAATCAACGGTTTCCTTGTCGAGATCGGCCATAATGTCATGACTGATCTTCTGCATACGGATTTCCGTATAACGCATGGCCGCTGCGGAGTCGCCGTCAACGGAACCAAAGTTACCCTGACCATCCACCAGCATATAGCGCATGGAAAATGGCTGGGCCATACGAACGATGGTGTCGTATACCGCACTGTCACCGTGTGGGTGGTATTTACCAATTACATCACCCACCACACGGGCGGATTTTTTGTAGGGCTTGTTCCAGTCGTTGCCCAGTTCGTTCATCGCGAACAGTACGCGCCTGTGTACGGGCTTAAGGCCGTCACGCACATCAGGCAAGGCTCGCCCGACGATAACACTCATGGCGTAGTCCAGGTAGGACTGCTTGAGTTCGTCTTCGATGTTTACCGGAAGAATCTCTTTAGCGATATCTGTCATGGAAACCCAGTCGTCCTTTTGCTTGCGCCTGCCTGTCACCTGTTGGCATCCGTTCCGAACCCAGCTCACCCGGCAGCTCAGAGCTGTTGAGTGAAAGAGGTCTTATGCGCGGCAGACTTGAAACCCTGAGATCGAAAGATGAAAACTGCTTAACCCGGTGTTTACCCAACTGTTTATCAACAAGAGAGGCATCACGATAAAAACGGTGCAGTTTTGTGAATCTGTCGGTACTCCGGTTCCGATTCATTCGGTCATCGGGGTTTCAGAGGTAAAACCCGACCTGGATGACCGGCAACAAAATTTGGTGTCAATAAAGGCGAAATAATACCACAGACCAGCCTGAAACTGCGAGTTAAACCCACTTTAGAGCAGCTTTCAAATGAAAACTTACGTGCGACTTTCCACTGCAATGTTGGAAAACAAGGAATCTGCTGAGAGTTTTGAAGACAAAACTCTTATCGATGGCGTAGTTTTGGCTACAGAAACGCTGCCAGGTATTGAATGAACAAGCTTCAGCCCCTGAAAACAGGTTATTACCATTCATCATTCATGACCTCTTGCATAAGCTGTTGCCTGCGTCGGTGCATTGCCGCAATGGGATCAACAAACAAATGTTCGGGTAACAACCGTTTAACATTAGGCGTCAGCTGAGTATGGCGTTGCTCCACTGAAGGAAGGAAATGCCCTGAAACATGGTTCCAACTGACCAGTTTTCTATCGCTGAAGACCAGTTCTCCAGCGTATAACGCGTCAGCCCCAAGGGTAATGGAGACATGCCCCCTGACCCTCTGCACACTCCTGTAATTTTCGTTTGTACGGCCTGGCCCAACCATGACCTGTTGTGGAAAGCTTGCCAGAATGGCGTACATAAATGAACCATCCAGCAGCGGGGGAGCGGCTCTGCCAGAGTTAGCAATAAAAGGACACGGCATCAGAAAATAGTATTCACCACTTTTTTCCAGCTGAAAAATACTGTTCTCATCGCCGTGCAATTGAGACCCCAGTGCTCTCAGAGGGATAATCTTGCTTAAGTCGCTGAATAGTTTTTCTAAATCAGGATACATAACCGACTTCACCTCTTGGAACAGCAACTCAATCTGCCACCTGAGCCGATAGCTCTGAAGTACTTCGCACAAGCTGAACTCAGCACTAAAACCTATAACGAAGTATCTTCGTCGTTCCCGCGCCACCAGAAACAGTGGATCCCCGCCACTGCGGGGATGAAGGCTGTATGGTTATCATGGTTTGGAAGCACATTTTTACCCCCAAAGCGGTGATCAGAGACAGGATAAAATCGAGGAGCATGATGTTTTGCAGTCGGATGGTGAAACCAACCTGCTCCGCTATTAGCAGTCAGTTGATTATGATGCCAATTCACTCGACCAGATAAAAGCTTGAAAGCCGAGTTAACACAAAATGCAAAATAATATGTGGCATCGTCAGGGAGAACAGTCCTATAAATAACGAACTCAACTCTACTTGCAGGGTCTGTAATTTCGCCAGATAGATATATGCAACAAGGAATAACAGCGTTGTAAAAAACATCGATAAAGCCAGATAAAAGATCAATGACTTCGACTGCCCCTGAAACTGCTGAAAGGTCCTTATCATATTCACTATGGCATGCAAACCACAAAAATAGCTCGCAAAATACAATATAGGAGAGAGCAGTAAACCACCCACAACCATCATGGAAGCAGGGCAAGCAACCTCTTTCCTTAATTTCCCCATGACTACCTGTATAAGGAGTATGCAGAGCATGATAAGTGCCAGATACTGCATCCCAAGAGCAATAATGCCTGCAGCCTCACAAGGCAATAATAGCCATGCGAAAATTTGCCCCGTTTCCTCTCGATGCGTGATGGCTGGAACCACTACTGCCAGTAACCCGAGCATCAAACGCTGACATCTGCTGCTTTCAGGCTGCCAATCGCCGGAAAAGTGCCAGGCTGAGGCGACAAGAAATATGACCATACTGATAACTGGTAATTTCAGCCAGACCATAAAACTCAGCACAACAAGACCGGTATAAGACGCGATAATGACCAGTTGCTTCCCTGCTTCTTTATGGAAACAGCGGCGAATATAGAGCAGGTCAAGCCCTCCATGAGGAACACCGAAGAGGTATATCCAGAGTAAAACGATCAGGGTTGTTGAATGGGACTGTCCTAGCGAGTCAAGCAACAACATGAGCCCGGCGGTGAAACCGAACAGGTAAACGGGAACATTCTTTAAACGAGGCATTGAAACAAGGCTTTCAGGAACTGTTTTTTTTGGGGAATGGCATAGATGATGCGCAACAAATCCGTGAAGGACGCAGCTTCTGTCATAAAACGGGCAAACGGGTCTGCGTGACAACGCCGGGCAAGATTCTGAAACAAGTCCGGCGCGATAGACATATCCTTGCGCAGTACACTCAAAAACAGTCGGTCCATGAGCTGGTAACGCCAGACAATCGGGGAGGCAGATGATGGGCGTTTGCCATGCCGTAATGCGGAGGCTGCCATCTGGCTCCAGCGTTGCACCGGCAAAAAACCATACCCTGTGGATGCCCGAAGATGTCCCGCTGCTATTCCGGCTTTTAACCAATGTGACCGGGTGGCGCTGCGCTCAGAAACCTGCATGGGCAAAATACCTTCTTCTAACGACTGAATGGTCCAGAGACCCTCTGTGAACTGGCTGCCCAGATAGAGGTCGAGGTATCTGCGAAGCTGGCCCGGGTTGACTGGCGTGATCCCAAACCGGGTCACTTCAATCAGCGATAACGACGAACTTAAAGGCAGACGATAGATAAACTGCAAATCACCATCAATTACCGTCATCTCTTCCATGAGACCCACGACATCGGCATTAAATACGTTCTTTTCTGATAATACCCAGGCACCATAAAAACTTTGGAAAAGACCGCTATTGTCTGGTTCACAAACATCAATGCTGCTGTCTACGCCGTATCGGGCGTGGATTTGCCCGCCGCATGCAGAAACTCTTGCACCGAAGGCGGTATTGCCTGATAGCCCGCCCTCAATGCAGGTCGCCTGACTGTTGAAACGCACATCGATATCGCTCCGGGAAAAACACGCCTCTGCGAAGCTGAAGAAGTCCTCAGCCCGGATACAACAGTAGGGCGTGTTTTGTGACAGGGCGATATGCTGCTCTGTGGGCGTTGATACCTGCCAGTGGTTCCAGTGCCTGACGCACAACGGCCTGAGATAATCGGGAAGCGCGCCAGTGTCCCAGAAACACCAGGTTTTGTGCGTATTAAAACAGTCGCTGGCTTCCAGCATAACGATCTGCCCTCGCCAGCCGTTGTTCACCAGCGCCAGTGCCAGCGATGTACTGGCCAGCCCGGCACCAATCATCACGATATCAACCAACTCCACAAATCCACCACCTAAACCGGATAGAGTCCGGTTAATGGTTTATGAAGCTCAGGGTCATGTTCTGCAGGTTGCCCGACAGAAATACATTGCAGGGGTAACCTTGATAAAGTCAGCATGACTTTTCGCCTGACGGGTACCACCACTCGCCCCTGCCAGTAAGCGTAATTGTGATGTTCAAGACGCAGACCGATCTCCCTGTAAATTGCAAGTGCGGCGGCAATAGCCAGCCGGCTTCGGAAAGGAAGATATGCCAGCCCTACAACCGCACTGGCATAGTAGCGCTCAGCCATTTGCAACACATTCTGGATGGCTTGTTGAACCGTTGAACGGTCGTCGTCATCAAAGCGAATCAGTCGTTGTGCAGGGAAGGGACACCATATTTCTGGCAGGTAACGCCGCCCCATGGCAGCATCCTCTGCCACATCTCTGGCAATATTGGTCAACTGCATGGCAATACCCAGGTCAACACCATGAGGCCAACCGGCTTCTGCGGCACCAAGAACAGGACACATCATCAGACCAACCGTACCGGCGGCTCGATAGGCATACCGAACCAGATCCTCTTCGGACTGTACCGCCACCTTTCCCAAATCACTGCGCATACCATCCAACAGGGCAAAGGGGGCAGCATTATGAATGCCCACCTGCTTTTGCAGCGCAATAAAGTCGGACACTATGGGTTTGTCACTCCGCTGATCCGTCAATGCACGCTCGATGCTGTCCAGTTGTTCCAGAGCCAGCGGATGATCCGCGCACTGGTCTGCGAGATCATCGACCCACCGACAAAACCGGTACAGTCTGGCAGCGTCATCCAATCGTTCTTTTGATAACAGGGCTCCTGCAAACCGGAAAGACTTGCCGTGTTTCGACAGAACCTCTAATGGTTCTGAGGGAGTGGATGAGAGTGGTACCGTCATTAAACAATCTGATCAATCAATTTTGGCTAATCACGCAGAGTCTGGCAGAAGATGTTCAAGCACTTTTGCCGAACAGAGTACGCCCGGCAGACCTGCGCCCGGATGGGTTCCTGCACCCACCAGAAAAAGATTTTTGGGTCCTTCGCCCTGATTGTGATACCGGAACCAGGCCGACTGCCGAAAAGTCGGTGCAATCGAAAAACCATCACCGGCAGGGCTCATATAATCATTATGAAATTCGTTGGGTGTCATATCAAAGCGCTCGACAATGCAGGCACTGAGTTCCGGCATGATTGACGTCTCCAGGGCATGAATGATCTTGTTTCCATAGCTCCATCGCACCGTATCCCAGTCCACATTCCCCAACAGGTTAGGCACCGGAGCCAACACATAAAACGCGTCACACCCTGCAGGAGCCAAACTGGGGTCGGTTGCTGTAGGCCGATGAAGGTAGAGTGAAAAATCATCCGCCAGAATTTTTCGTTTAAATATATCATCCAGCAATGACCGGTATCGCCTGCCCAGCCAGATCGTATGATGAGCCAGGCTTTCATACTTTCTGTCTGTACCCAGATAGAGTACGAAAAGCCCCATGGACCGAGCCGCCAGATGTCCTTTCAATCGTGCGCTGAATCGCACAGACTCCCGTGGTAACAGATCACTATACAGATGGAGGGGATCGCAGTTGGCGACAAACAACTCTGCATCAAACTGCCTGCCATCGGTGGTTTCAACATGGCGGATGACCTGCTTTTCTACGGTACAGCGTTTCACTGTGGCATTGAGGTGAAGCCTCACCCCCTGCTCTTTCAATAGCCTGTGCAGGGCCACCGTTAAAGCACCCGTCCCACCCATAACAAAATGAACTCCCCATTGTAATTCCAGATAATGAATAAGACTGTAAATACAGGTGGTATCAAATGGATTGCCGCCAACCAGCAGCGGCTGGATAGAAAAAGCCTGGCGCAACTTTTCATGCTTCAAGTGTTGCGTAACCAAGTCCCATACAGAGCGATGGCAGCGCAGCCGCATCAGGTTGGGAATCTGGCGAATCATCTCGTTAAGCTGATGAAACGGTTTATCAGCCAGCAGGCTGAAACCAATGTCAAAGATCGCTTTCGATTCGGCAACCAGATCAAGATATCCCGTCCTGTCTTCCGGTGATATACGACTGATTTCCTGTAAAATTTCCTCCTGACTCCCTCCGTAATCGAAGGTATCACCATCCGGAAAACAGAATCGATACCAGGGCTTAAGTGGCACCAGGGCAACGTAGTCACTCAGTCGTTTATTGAACAGGCCAAATAACTCTTCAAACAGAAAAGGCGCTGTAATCACCGTGGGACCAGCATCAAACACATAGCCATTACGGTGGAATACCTGCGCCCTCCCGCCCGGCTCCCTACATCGGTCGATGATTTCCACCCTGTAACCTCGGGCTCGCAGCCGCAGAGCAGCTGCCAGACCTCCCAGACCGGCTCCAATCACGATGGCTCTATTCATGGACAAAAGTCACACATCAACCGTGAATCGAGACAGTTGGGCTTGAAGGAAATCACTTAGTGGATTCTGTATATGAGGTGGCCGCAGCCCAGATCACCACGCCAAAGGCAATCTTGTTCACAAAATCAGCAAGGTTATAAATACTGTTCAACCACTCTTCACTGCCAGCGCCGGTGTAACCCACCACATAGCCAACCGGATAAATTGCCCAGCCAAAGGTGACAATGGCTCGCAGCGCTGCAAATGCTTTTTGGCTAGCCCGGGACCCTTTGTTAGCATTGATCCGGCCAGCTTCCCCGGCAAAAATCTCATAAATGATATAAAGCCATGCACTGGTACTTAAAATAAATGCCAGCCACACATTCATGATATGGATTTCACCGAAGTAGCCCAGAAGCAACATAGCCAGTGATGCAAAAAGCAGCTTCCAGAACAAGGCTCCGCGTACTGTTGTGACAGCGCTGAGAATAAGAAAAAACTCAGTTATCTGTAACGGTACGGTCAGGAACCAGTCAATGTACCGATAGGTTGTAGGACTTTCACCGGTAACAACCCAGACGTTCCTCATATAAAAATAGTGGATAGCGGATATCCCGGTAACCAGCGCCGCGACCGACAGAGAAGTTTTCCATTTACCAACCGCCCTGTCACGCTCCATAAAAAAGAACAATGTCGCGGCACTCATCGCAGCCGACAGTAACCAGAAAGACACACCGACATAGTCGTTTGGTTGAAGCAAAATATCTTTCATAGCAAAACCCTTACATCTGACACCAAAGCCATTAACGATGCCGCAAGCATTCACTATCAAATTAACTCGTCGCTAAAACAGTAAGTCTCTCGGGCAGTTCAGGAACAGCTAATGCCTGATATCGACACAGCCATTGATAATCGTGTAAGCATGCAGCATTACCAAACACTTAAAGGATGACGCTTTTCAAAAATAATAAGCGTGGTTCATAAATAGTAAGAAAGCAAACTTTGTTGACATGCTCCAACTGAAGTAGAAAGCTCCTTGCTTCACAAGCTACAGGCAGCCCAAGACGACTGGGCTTACGGAGAAAATGGATAAATACTGTTCTGATCAAACCAGTACATGAACTATCACGCCAGCGTAGGTATAATCCCCAAAACAGAAATAATGACGCCCTGTAGAGCTTCTCAACACAATAGATAGCAATAAAACCGGGATCAGGAATACTATGACGCATCCTTCAGATCACTGTTCAGCCAAATCAGTAAGCCATTCATCAAACAATGTCGATCCGGCCGAGATCGCCAAGTTTGAAGAACTCGCCAGCCGCTGGTGGGATATGGAAGGAGAGTTCAAACCACTGCATGAGATCAACCCGCTGCGCCTGAATTACATCGACGAACGCGTAGGACTGGCGGGTAAAAAAGTACTGGACGTTGGCTGCGGTGGCGGCATTCTCAGCGAGTCCATGGCGCTGCGCGGTGCTGACGTTACCGGTATCGATATGGGGGAGGCACCGCTTTCGGTAGCACGCCTGCACAGCCTGGACAGTGAAGTACCCGTTACCTATCGCAAAGTCACCGTGGAAGAACTGGCCGATGAAATGCCCGGCACCTTTGATGTTGTCACTTGCCTGGAAATGCTGGAGCATGTTCCGGACCCGGGCTCGGTCATTCGCGCCTGCAATAAACTGCTGAAACCCGGCGGCCAGGTTTTCTTTGCCACCATAAACCGCACGCCTAAAGCCTGGCTGTTTGCCATTGTCGGGGCAGAATACGTGCTGAACCTGCTGCCAAAAGGTACTCACGAACACGGTAAGTTCATCAAACCCTCAGAACTCCACGCCTGGATGCGAAAAGTACAATTGCAGCTGCATCATATCACCGGCATGGTGTACAACCCATTGACAAAAACCTACCGGTTAAAAGATGGCGACACGGATGTCAACTACCTGATGTACGGCAGTAAACCCGCTTAATGTCATCAGCAGCACTGATTCCAGACTCCTGGATAGTATCAATGCAATGAAGCAGCTACCTGCACTGGAGAGACTATGCCACACACCGAATATGCCATTGAAGGCGTATTATTTGACCTTGACGGAACATTGATGGACACCGCCAGTGACTTTGTGACGGTTGTTCACCAGATGCAAACCGACGACCAGCAACCTTTACTGGACGCCAGTATCATTCGTAACAATGTTTCAGCCGGTTCCCGCCGACTGGTACAGCTGGCTTATCAGCTGGAGCCGGGGTCTGAAGAAACCGAGTTTCAGCGCAACCGCTTGCTCGACTACTACGACCGGCTGATCAAACAGGCCAATCGCAGTAATCCGGCACAATTGTACCCGGGTATTCCCGCCCTTCTGGACGAACTGGATAACAAAGACATTCCCTGGGGCATCGTCACCAACAAGCCCGAGCCCTACGCCCACATACTGGTTGAACAGAACCAGCTGATGCAGCGCTGTCACACGCTGATCTGTCCGGAGAATGTCAGCCAGGCCAAACCAGATCCCGAAGCCCTGTTGCTGGCAAGCAAACAGGCCAGATGCTCACCGAAAGCAACTATTTATGTAGGCGACCACGAGCGGGACATTATTGCGGGCAGGCGTGCAGGTATGTTTACCGTCACTGCTCATTACGGCTACATCACGCCTCAGGAGAAACCGTTCAGCTGGCAGGCCGACCTGGATATCCAGCAGGCTGACCAGCTGCTGCCCTGGCTGAACAACCATCAGTGGCACATTCCACGCCATCGATCACCCCACCCCGGAGTTACTACGGATGTTTAAATACGACGCTCCTGCTGACTTATTACAGAACAAAGTCGTACTGGTTACCGGCGCTGGCAGCGGCATAGGCCGGACAGCCGCCCTGACCTATGCCAGACACGGCGCTACGGTCATTCTTCTGGGGCGAACCACCAGCAAACTGGAAGCCGTATACGATGAAATCGAAGAAAATGGCTGGCCACAGGCGGCCATTTACCCGATGAATCTTGAAGGTGCCAGTGAACAGGACTATGCCAATCTTGCCGCCACACTGGAACAGGAGTTTGGTCATCTGGACGGACTGCTGAACAATGCTGCCCTTCTTGGCGAGCTGAAACCGGTTGCTCAGTATGATGCGGAAACCTGGAGACGGGTAATGCAGGTCAACCTCACAGCCCCCTTCCTGCTGACCAGAGAGTTGCTGCCACTGCTGCGTAATACTGAACAGGCGTCGGTCATTTTCACCTCTTCAACCGTTGGTCATGAAGGTCGTGCCAACTGGGGCGCCTACAGCGTTTCCAAATTTGCTACAGAAGGGCTGATGCAGACCATGGCTGACGAAGAAGATGGCATCAGCCATGTACGCGTTAACAGTCTGAACCCCGGTGCTACAAGAACCACCATGCGTGCTACCGCTTTCCCTGCGGAAGCACCAGACGCCAGCGCCAACCCTGAAGATATTATGCCCCTGTACCTTTATCTGATGGGTAAAGACAGTCTGGATGCAAATGGCAGGGCTTTCCACGCCCAGCGCCAACCAGGAAAGAGTCAGTAAAACCAGCTAAATATCTGACTGACCCAGGAACCCTCGACTAGTTTTATTCGTCTAACGCTTATCTCAAACGAATCAAAACTGTCGAGGCTCTTATGTTCAACACAAGGCTCAACAAGAGAACAGCGCCTTTATTCCTGCTATATATAGTCCTGTCCAGCCTGTGCTGCTATTTTCAGGCCAGCGAAGTTCAGGCCAGCGAATACTCCCAGAAAGACCTGAACGAGGAAATCGTTATTGCCGGCAACTGGCAGCAACATGCCCCGGAATACGACGCCCTGTTTTACCAGGTTTTTAATACAGCCCGACAAAACCTGCCAGCAGCCCTACAGAAAGCGCCTGAAGGTAAAAAGCTCGCTATCGTCACTGATATTGACGACACCCTGATAGACGGCACCATCTATTTCACCAGCCTTCAGGGTACTGACCAGAGCCGCAGCACAGAACGCTCTATCCGGTGGTGGAGCAACCAGACGACCTTTGCGCTGCCGGGAACCGTCCGTTTTTTCAACGATGTACACAAGCAGGGCATTGAAGTCTTCTATATCAGCGGCCGGTTTAATGAAGTCAAAGAGGTGACATTCAACAGGCTTAAAGAGTTTGGCTTCCCGGTCATCGACAAAGAGCATATTCTGCTGCAGGAAACCACCAACACAATCCTCAGCAAAGAAGGGAAGCGACAGTCCATCCGCGACCGTGGTTATCATATCCTTATGGCCTTTGGCGATCAGCTGTCTGATCTTGGTGAAGCACCTGACCACGACTATCGGCTGCGACGTCAGTGGGTTATTGATAACAAAGCCCATTTTGGCAATGACTGGTATCTTTTCCCCAATACGGTCTATGGAGCCTGGGAAGATTCGCTGGCACCCGGCTACAGCAGGATGACACCTCAGGAAAAGCATGAACGTCGCCTTGCGGCTCTGGGCGCCACCCGCTTTCATGCCATTACCGATAAAGACTATGCCCAACACCTGACCCTCGCCAGTGTCTGGACACACACTTCAGCCGATTTCACCGCCCTGTGTTACCAGGCCTACAACAGGGCTGAGCAGCTGATTAACAGAATGCCCGCAGGCAGTTACAACAATCCGGCTATCATTGCGGATATTGACGGAACGGTACTTGATTTCACGACCATCCGGGCGAACCTTACCGATGCAAACGATAAAATGCCTGTCCGGTTTGACCACAACTGGTTCCTGACTGAACACCAGCATTCCAGACCGATCCCGGGCGCTGCAGAGTTTCTTAATTCTGCCAGCCAGAAGGGTTATGAAATTTTTTACGTCTCCTCACGCCCGCTTTCAAAAATTCCGGACAGTGAAGACACCGATGTAGAAAGCGCTACGATCAAAAAGCTTACAGACTACCATTTTCCCTATGCGGACCGTCAGCATGTTCTGCTGAGGGAAGAACATTGCTCTACCCGCCACAAAAAGCACTGCGGCAAAGAGCTGAAACGAGCCGCCATCCAGAATGGCGATATCGACAATAAAAAGCACGACATTGTATTGATGATTGGCGACCTGCTATCGGACTTCAGCCTGACTGAGCAGCAACTTGACCCCCGCCTGAAAGAATCAGCTGCGACTGCAGCATCCCAGTTTGGCAACAACTATATTATTCTTCCAAACCCTTTAAATACCGTCTGGATGTGGCAGCTTTACAGCAGAGAGGCACAAAAACAGAATCAGGAACTCACTCAAATGAGCTGGAAAGAGCAGGCTGAACTCAGGCGCTCCCTGCTTCTGGACTGGCCTGAAAAGTGGTCACATGACCGTCATTCTAATTAAGCAGTCCTCATTAACGTCAGGCTTTCGAAATGAATCGTCCAAAAAAGCTTTCCCTGATTATCTGCCTGCTCCTGTCCCTGAATTTCACCCGGGCCCTGGGGCAGACAGAGGTAAGATTTACCAGTAGCAAAGATTTTCTGAATCATGATCTGACAATCAATCAGACTCTCATAAAGAAGCACTGGTTTCTCTACTACCCTCCAGAGTCTTCGAATAACAGGGAGAGCGTGAAGGATATGCATGCCGCACAGATTAACTGCATACCATCTTCCAGGGTAACAGGCCATCTGCGTTGCTCCGTGATTTACTATCTTCAGGGGCGCAATGAAGACCAGTTTTCCGGAAAAGGTTACGCTTATGAGGTCACAACAGAAATAGACCCCAATATCAGCTCTGAATCCGTGACTGTTGAAGAAGACCTTAACGCATCCAGGGTTCATAGCAGCAAACTGACAGACCCTGTTTTAATCCGATATAAAGGCTATAGCTTCGTTATCGGAAGAAAGTCCCGCGATACTGACACAATAAGTGCGGTAGAAGGCCAGACTCAGGAATCTGCCGATAAACGCAAACTCTTATTCAATGGTGTTGGGCTGAGCATGAAAAGTGACCAGGAGTCGGATGACTTGAACAGCTGGGCAGTGCTTGACGACATATCATTCTCAGAATCCGGCGATATTATCCCCGAGGTGTTCTGGAAAATTCGCGGCAATCATTTAGTGCTAGGAGGGCGCCAGTGGCATCAGGCAAGCAGCTCTGAAGAAAGCTATGAAGTCAGTACTGCAACGTATATGAAAAAGACCAACTGGGTACCGCAGATTGACAGTGCAATAAGTCTGTATAACGAGCAAAAACATGACAGCAATGCCCTGAGTGAATTCAAAGCCAGTATTTCAGAAGCGTTCAGCGATTTTGAAATTTCCTATATAACCTGGAAGGAAAGGTCATCCTCTGCTGGCAGCATTATGGACTCCACTAATTATGTAGCCCTTCAGCCGGATATTATTTTCTATGAGGACACGCCTGACCTGACCATGATTCACCTGCGTACACGCATTCAATTTCCCGGCAACAGCGCCAGAAAACAGGCACCGGCCATGTTTGCAGAACGTAATGGCATCGCATATTCAGTGATCCTGAAGTGCGATATTTACTGGGGTAGAACAATCTGCAAACCACTGTCTGTTTTTGACAATCCGTGGACTAAAAACACCCTGCAGACATTTAACGGCGATAATAAACAGCTTTATTTTATCGGCAACATAGCTCCGTCCGGAGTTTTTAAACCCGGCGACAGGAGCCAGCTCTTCTTATATAAAACCGATTTATACAAAAAATTCATTGCTAATGAGTTTTCATCAAACATCATTCATCAACACTACACCCCGGCTTTACTGAAGGTTCCCTCCGCCACCTCACAGTTTGCTTCTGATACCACCTACCCGTTTTTTGACCCACTGACGGCCAATGACCCTGAACAGAAATGCGCCCTGTTTGTGACCACTGTCAGAACAAATACACAGTCCACAATTGCCATCCTCTGCCTGGACAAAGACGCACTGTAGCCTCTGCCGCCTGCCCGGAACCACCGCAGAACCAACCCCTGAATACACAGGGCAACGCCAAGCCCTGTTGCTATCATATATAAGAGCCTGAAAAGAATATCTTTAATATCATCGAGTTATAGACCAATATGGCACAAACCATTCAGTCAGCGGGCATCTCGCCGGGCATTCAAGGCTTAAGCCCTGAAGTATCGCCCTCACCTGTAAAAAACACTTATGCACCTTCAATAAACCGAAATGTGCGACCTGTAACTGGCAAACGCATCCAGCGTCCTGCACCACCCCCTTCCGACTCTACCGGGCCTAAAACACTGAGTCAGCGACAAACAGCCAGGCTACCTGATGATCAGGTAGAAACCGTATTGCCGCGTCCACAGTCAGCTATTCAGCCAAAAGCTGAGCCCTCTTCTCAGGAACGTCAACTTTCCAGCAAATTGGATGCACTGAATACCCGGCTTGAACAAATACATGATAAATCCATCAATGTTCAAGACAAAGAAACCGTCTCTGAACACAGAAGCCAGATAAAAGCTCTGAAAGCACAGGTTAAAAGTGCCAGGTCAACGGTTAGCGACCTTCATGGCCTTATCAAGGAAATGGAAGCCTCTCAGCCACCTCCTTCTCAGGACACAGTACTGAGGGCAAAAGGAAAAGCTCTGACTGCCAGAAAAACCCTGACAACAACAGAGTTCAAATTAAAAAATGCAAAAGCAAAACTGGCATTTTTTACCTACAAGAACAAGCAGCAATCAGAGCTCAGTAAAAAGCGCCAACATTTACAACACGATTTTGATCAGTTAAACGCTAAATTAGACACAAATGCCACTTCATCAAAAGCACACAAGGTCATCGTAAAGTTCTTTGAAAAGCAAGTATCCATCGCAAAGTCTGCTATAAAAAATGCGGACAAGTTAACTAAGGCTGAAAACAAAGCACACAAAAACAAAGTCGATATGGGCAATACATTCAGAAGCGATGTGCAGAACATACAGACTGATATTAAGAACAGGAAACTGCCGCAGCTAACAAGGGAGCTAAAGAGAGCTAAAAAGAATCTGCATGAAGCCAAACACCGGGAAAACAATATAAAGCAGGAGGAGGCACAACAAAAGAAAGAGCAGAAAAAACTAAAAGCGGCAGAGAAAAAAGCAAACGAACAGCAGAAGGCTGAGCAGAAAAAAGCAACACGGCAACAGCAAGCTGAAGTAAGAAGCAGCCCGAAGCCACCGCAACAACCAAAACCGAAAAGCACTGAAAACATTGAGACACCAGTAGTGCATGCCACCAGCAATGATTCACCTGAAAAGCGCTCTGTCAGGGCGATACAACCAAGCATGAAGATTTTTTTGAGAGGTACAAACGGAATGTCTGCAACCTACGAGCCGTTAAAAGCCGTGATAAAAATTGCACGAACCCCTAATAATTTCAAGCAGGTCCTGGCCGATATTCGAGAGTCTGAAAGAACAAACACCATAAACAGTCAAACCGCTGGACGGTTACGTGACGAGCTTTGCCAGGCGGTCGCAAAAAAAATGGCAAACCCGGATTTTGTGGCGAAGATTGATAATACATTTGCAAGACACATGATGTACGGCCGGCATCAGGAAACGATGCTCGACAACTACGCCAACTCTGTACAGGAACTGGCCAACAGGATTGACAGAGAATAATTACCGCTCAGCTACCACTGATCCAGACAGAAATAAACCTGCCCCAGACTTCAAAGTAGTCCGTTTAAGCATTGCACGCAGACACGCACTTTTATATTTTTACTGCCAGAGACTCAAACAACAATAATAACAACAAGCAGGAGCAGCCCTGCAAATAACGCTTATTTTTGCAGGCAGATGAAACAACGATGAGCGATTTTCTGAACAAGGCCTTCAGCCCTGCGCGACTTCCACAAACAACTCTGCAACGGCGGTATTGGCATGACCACCCTCGCTTACTGCGCAACAGAAGCAGATGGTCGTATTAATAATAAAATGATGTATATGGGTGACCATATTTGACCACAACTGACTGACATTATTGCCGACCTGAAATGAAGGTTATTCCACTTACCTGCTGGCAGACAAAAGCTTCGAATGGATCAGGGAACGGGACAAAAGCAAACCCTTTTTCCTCTACCTGCCCTTCCTTGCGCCCCATGAGCCACTGAAAGCACCACAGGAGCTGATTGATAAATACGCCGGACTGAAAGATGAACGGGACCCTGCACGCAGCCCTTCCGATGAAATTTCCAAAGTCGCAAAAATGACCGGAAGAGAAAGCCGCAGACCACTTTATGCTGCCGTCGTTGATGCCATGGATCAGGCCGTTGGTAGGGTTCTAACCACACTGGATGAAGAAAATATTGCTGACAATACCATTGTCATGTTTTTCTCTGATAACGGTGCCACCCGGGTTCATGGTCGTGGCGGTGGCGATAATGCTCCCTACCGGGGTGGCAAGGGCGAAGTTTACGAAGGCGGTATCCGTGTGGTTTCAGTGATGCGCTGGCCGGCATTAATATGCTGCCAGCACTTACCGACGGTTCACAGGCCAGACGCAGAGAGCCGGTTTTCTTCGCTTCTGAAATACCGCTCTATAACTCCTTTGGCTTCACCTCCATCGATGGTGGCTGGAAGCTGATCCAATGGATTACCCAGGAGCCTATGTCAACGACGGTGATTCAGGAGCTGTACAATCTGGCGGATGATCCGGGCGAATACAACAACCTGTCCAGCCAGGAACCAAAACGTGTAGCAAAAATGAGTCAGCAGATCCTTGCCCGCCGAGCGCTTCATCCTGTTAACGGAGAACGGGCCCGAATATCTTCGCCTCCGGGCTGGCGCCCTCCGCTGGACTGGGCAACTTACCCCAGACCCTCAAAAGAGCTGCAGGACATTCCGGCAACCAGCATGGCTCCGACCAGAACCTCGGAGCATATGCTGGACTATCTGCACGGTGAACGTGGGCGATTGATCTACAACTGCGAACCAACCAATATTCCGTTTGTGGGTGGTGTGTGCATGCCATGATTTAAACATCAGCCTCTGACAGATAACACTCGTTGTCCACAGAGTATACGACTGAGTGTGGACAACGAGCATGTTTTCAGTCTTTTCAGCTGACCGTCGCACCAACGCTTTTTAAGCCAGCCGGACAAAGCCCCTGCTCTCTCGCCATCTTCCTTGCAATCATTGGTGCAGACCATAATGAAGGTAATAACACCAGCGACACAGGAACGGCTGTTACCACAATAAACGACTGAAGTGCAGATACCCCGCCATCGCCCACTGAAATCAGCAATGCAGCAACCACCCCCATGATAATTCCCCAGAACACCCGGACAGAAGACTGTGGACTATCATGCCCCGTCATGACCATAGAGATTGAATAAGTCATGGAGTCACCGGTGGTAGCAACAAACAGGGTAGTCAGGATCAAAAAGAGTACCGAGATCAAAGTTCCCAACGGCAGTTGCTGGGTAATGGCTATCAGTGCCGCTGGCATGTTCAAACCGGTAAAAGGCTCGGAAATCACGCCCGGGTCCAGCATCTCAAACTGCAAACCACTGCCGCCAATGATTGTGAACCAGAAACAGGTAATAACGGGAGCAACAAGGGAGATCATCAGAACCATCTGGCGAATGGTTCGACCACGGGAAATCCGGGCTACAAACATAGCCATTAACGGACCGTAACCCAGAAACCAGCCCCAGAAGAATACTGTCCACCAGCTTAGCCATTGTGGATCTTCGCGGAAGGTAGCCATCTGGACAAAATTCTCCAGATAGAGGGCAAACCCGTTAAAAAAGCCCTTGAAAATAAAAGCAGTAGGGCCAAAAACCAGTATGTAAGTGATCAATAAACCCGACAGAATAATATTCGTACGGCTCAGCAACTGGATACCCTTGTTTACACCACTGATCGCCGACAATGTGTAAATAGCAATCAGAACCGCCAGAATCATCAACTGTGTAGCAAAGGTATCAGGAATACCAAACAAAGCCTCAAGCCCGAAACTGACCTGCAAACCCAGAAAGCCAATAGGACCTACGGTTCCTGCCACCACGGCTATCACACACATGGCATCCACCGCTGAGCCTAACCAGCTGGTCATAACTTTGTCACCAAAAACAGGATAGAGCAGTGTACGGGGTTTCAGAGGCAGGCCTTTTTCATAATGGAGATACATATAAACGATCCCCGTGAGGCTGCCCAGTATTGCCCAGGCCAGAAAACCCCAGTGCATAAAGCTTTGTGCCAGTGCGTTATAAGCGGCATCGGTCGTTCCTGTGTCGCCACCAAACAGCGGTGGTGGAGAAACAAAGTGCGCCATAGGCTCTGCTGCCGCCCAAAATACGCCACCCCCAGCCAGCAGAGTACACATCAGGATAGAAAGCCATTTAAAGGTAGGTATTTCCGGAGTTTTCAGCCCTCCCAGGACCACCGGGCCGGTACGTCCAACGGCAAGCACCAGGGCAATAACAAACGTTAACAGTAGCAGTGCCTGCCAGTAGGCTCCAAAATACCGGGTCGCAATAAAGAAGGCATCATTAACCCAGCCAGTTACCAAACCAAGGTCGTACAGCGCCAGAACGGCAAAGAGCAATAACGCACCACCGCTTATCATGAACACTGACAGGTCGACACCTTCCAGCCATTTAGGTGTCGCCGGTTTGTCTATACAAACAGCAGTAGAGTTTAAAGCTATATCGCTCATATTTTCTCAATGGTTAACATTATTCAAAAGATCGACCGGGCAGAAACCGGGCCTTGTGCTGCGCAGATTATTTTCAATCGTTTATGATCAGACACACTGATACTTCAGCAGTAAACGATTAACCTCGGGGGTATGGCAGTGATCAATAATTCAGGTTGGATAGCAACGTCTGCAGGCTGCTCAGCCTGGCAGGAGGAGTTAGAGTCAGGAAGGGGTAATATACGACAAAAGCTCGGTTCAACTGATTTACGTGAGATCGAAAATACAGCACCGTCAATGGTATATAGAAGTGAGCAACAGCAGTCAGGATTAGAAATTAAGATAAAAATGCGCCAGCAGCCACACAAAATAATTCAGTCTTCATCGTTCTACCACCTTAAATTTCTGGCCAATATCAGCAGGGATTCCGGATACCAGACAGGTGTTAAACAATCTCTGGCACAATCAAAGTCGTCAATATTTCACAGTCAGAACATCAGAAAATTCTGACCCAGAATGCTATTTGACGTAATTTCAGGCGGGGTATCTTAAAGGATTTGCTTCAAATAAACAAAGCGGTCTGCTCGAAAAAAGAGTGGCTCGATACCTACCACAATATCGAGCTACTCTCACACCGTTACCGGTCGTGGTACTGCCTGCGAAGAGGCAGCTGTAAAACCCGGAGCCCATACTACCATCAGTCTTTAAATCGCCCATCGCCAGAAACCACAACCCGATGAGTTAAAAGCAACCGACAGACACGGATTTTCCCCCAGAACCCTCCGGCATCCTTCTATTAATGTGAAACCTGCCAGCCTGACAACAGTAAAAAAACTTTACGCCTCGATAGCTGTTTTTCATAATCAACTATTAACCAACATTCATACCACGTAAGCCGCTATAACAATGAGGCTTACCTGATTATCGGAGTCAGGATTGAACCCCACCCGAGACATTCCCGCGCTGGTCAGCGAAATTCTGGCCAGTGGTCAGAAGATTCTTCTTCAGCCTGCGGATATTGCCTATCTGGCTGCACTCAAATTCTGGAAAGATCAGGAATCCCAGCCCGAGTTCAGTGAAGAAGAGTTGCACCTGGTGTTTGAAACCGTTGACCGACAGAATACGGACAATCTCGAAGACAGCCGTCAGCGACGTTGCAACGACACGATTCGTCGTCTGCTGGAGCAGCATCTGCTGATCTGTCTGGAAAGTGGGGGACGGCGCCCACACGCTTATCTGCTTCCCCCGGTGTCGGAACAGATTGTTGAATCCATCTGCATCGGCTTTGATGCCTCACAAACGGCTCTGCGCACGCTGTTTATGACCATTTCCGGACATTTAAAGGAAATTCGTGATGCAGCCAGAACTGGCGGTAACGACCAGTTCTGGAAACTCCAGATCGAAGCCCCGCTGGATGTTACCGTCCGCCAACTGGTCACAGCCATCGACCACCGCCAGCGCCAGCTCGACACCGAAGCGATTGACACTCGCAAAGAGGTCGTATCACTGCTGAAGCACGACTGGCAAAACGCCATTTCGCGCTGTGAAAACCTGCTGGTTGATACCCAGGAGCGGCTGCAGGATTTACAGCAACTGCTGCTGGCTTCCTGTCACGAACTCCGGCAACTGCTCGAAAGCATTGGTCAGCAGTGTGAGCAGGCACAACGCCTGTCCGCCGTTCAGTCCGTTGTTCGACTGGAGCATCATCTTGACCGTATTGAGCACTGGAGCAGCGAGCGACTGGAACACTGGGAAAACTTCCATCAGCGTACTCACCAGTATCTGCGTCAGTTTATCAATATGGATGAGCGCAAGGCGCTGATGGAGCGCACACTGGACGCCCTGCAACGTTTCGGGCAGCAGCCCTGGTTTTTGCGCTGTGCAGGTGATGAGCCGTTAATCCGCCTGCGGGAAATTGAAACCCTCAGCCGCCAACAGGACAACACAGGCATCATTGATGAAGACGATATCATTACCGAAATGGATGACCTCGACGCCCTGAAAGAAGAAGTGGTCAGCTGGCTCAAAGCCCTTGTAAACGACAAGGGCTATCTTCCCAGTTATGAAGAAGCCATGTCCCAGCTGGCCAGTGAGGTTCCCGTTTACCGTCTGCATCAGTCCGCAGGCTGGCTGTTTGAAGCCATGACCCGACTAGGGAACCAGCAGGACAGAAAAAAAATACCTGATACCGTCTGGCATGAAATTCTAACCGGCTTTGAAGTAGAGAGCCTGACGCTGGACAGCACTATGCACCCAGCCAAAACAACGTCAGAACACGAATACAGAGAGTTCGCCCTTGAACACTGAGCACCCTATTCCTGAAACACACATTGCCGAAACACACAGCACGGAAATGCTGAACAATACGCCCTACAACAGCCTGGCTGACATTATTAATGACGACCAGTTTGCGGCGCTGGACAGTCGCCTGCGTCGTGGTGAACACATAGACAGCCGCCATACCCATTTTTATGCGATGCTACAAAATGGTGAACACTGGCTGACCCTGCATTATCGACGCTACGGCGTCGATCTGGTCAGGGCTCAGGAAGATTTTTATTACCTGCGCCCCAACCTGGGCAGCAAAAACCTTATTCGCTCCCGGAAAATAGACGAACTTGGAATGGTAACAGGTCAGCTGCTGGCGCTTTATCACCTCGACCCGGAACAACTGGAAGGCAGTGGCTGGATAACGGCCGATGCGATCTATGAACGGCTTCGTATGCTGATAGACGAAGAACGACTGGCAAAACTGCTTGATCGAAAAAAACTGGATACCCAGCTGGACCGGGATAAAGGCATGGAGGTCCTGAAACGCACTCTGCGCCAGCTGGCAAGACTCGGCATGATCCGCCTTGAAGGCATTCGTGCTGACCAGATTCAGACTCAAGCTCCCCTGATGCGCTTTATAGAGCCTGTACGCTCAGCAGCCATTACAAAAGAAGCGCTGGAGAAACTGGTAGCCACTGGCAGCGCCTGCCTTGAAGCTGACGATGAAATAGCAGACGACGAACACTCTGTATTGCCCAGCCAGAAACAGCCTCACTCTGATCAGAAGACAACAGAGCCGGAACAGAAGAAGGAAGCTATTGAGGATACCCACGCATGAGTCAGAGCAATAAACGCACAACGATCAAAAGCCTGACACTGGTCAACTTCAAGGGTATCTTTTTCAAAACCCTCTCCATGCACCATCTTATGAGCAACCTGATTGGTCACAATGGCGCAGGCAAAACCACCGTCATGGGCGCTCTGCTGATCAACCGGGTACCAGACAATCGCCTTATACGTCTGCGCAACAACTCTGATAGCGGCTCTGACCGCAGCGATAATGGCGTCTGGGGACGTATTGACCAGGGCGTCTGTTACACCGTCGTTGATTATGAGCGTTACGACGGCAAACGGGTCACTGCCGTCGTCCAGCTTAAACGTCTGGGCAAACCCAGAGTAGAGATCAAACTCTCGGCCATTACCGGTATCGACCATGATATCCCTGTCCGCGACCTGTTGATGAAACCAACCGGAGAAGGTCGTTACGAACCCATCGAAGGCAAGACCCTGAAAGGCCATATTGCACGACTGGGCGGCACTCTGGAAAACTTTAAATCGCTGGGCCTGTACATGGCCTGGCAGTTTGAGAACCGCGTACTGCCCCGCCGCATGGACAGCAGCCAGGATCGCCAGCGTTATTATCGCATGCTGGAAACCAGCCTGTATGGCGGTCTGTCCTCAGAACTGCAAAAAGGTCTGCGGGATTATCTGCTGCCTTCAGACAACAATGTTCGCACTTCTGTCAGCTCCATGCAGAATGCCCTGCAGGAAACCCGCAACACTCGACAACAGATTGATTCCAGCCGTGGCAAACGGGAGTTTATTAAAACCGTTCTCGAATCCAGCTACGCTCTTGGTGAAAATACACTGGCCCTGGCAGAGCAGCGTCATACCCGGTTACAGCAGCAGTTGCGTCATACCCTGCAGCAACAGGAGACAATGAAGCTGGAACTGGAAGCCGGTCAGCAGCAGGTCGACGCACTGGAACACCAGCTGGAGCAGTTGAATACAACCCGCGATCAGCTCAGCCAACAGGAACAACAAACCCGAAGCAGTCTTGATCAGTCCCGGGAGCTTGACCGGCTGCACAGTGAACAGCAACAGTTGACTAACGAAATAACCAATCTCAGAGAGTTCCTGAAAGAACAGCACGGCCATCAATCTCTGCTGAAAGAACAGAAAGCCCGTCAGGTGAACGTGGTTGCGGAGCTGGATGAAGACCTGAATGGCCTGGTAAAACAACTGTCTGATGCCAAACAGGCATATTCCGAAGAGCTGCGAAAAGCGGGCCTGTATCAGGAAGCTATTCGGAGTCTGGAAGAATCCCGCCTGCTGTTAAATGAGCCTTCGCTGGACAGTGATAACCTTGCCCGTTTTGTACAGGATATTACAACTGAGCGTGAAAGCCTGCAGGACAGTTATTACAGCCAGAAACCCATGCTGGAACAAATGGAACTTATTCGTCAGCGGTTTGATCAGGCTCAGGCTATTTTAGGTTCTTTTGCTGATATCGACGGACAGTCCATCACCGACGACAAAGTGGCACAGATGGCAGACCAGTGGTTGAATGCTGGCCGGGAAAAGCGGCATTTTGCCAGCAAGCTGCCACTGCACAATCAGCAACACAGGGATCTGAAACAACAATTACAGCGTCGTCAATCTCTGGCCAACGAGATAAAACGCCTGCCTAAGCCCTGGCGAGGTTCACTGAATAGCGCAGAGAGCTGGCTGACCACGCTTGCACAAGCCTGCGAACAACTGGCAGAACAGACTGCCCTGAAAGAAACCTGTGAGTTTCAATTGCAGGATAATCGCGTAAGGGAGATGCAGCTTCGTAATGACCTGAAGCGGGCAATAGAAGATCATCGTCAATGGTCAGACTTTCAGCAACTGAGTGACGCTTTCCTGAATCTTCTGCCTGAACAGCGCCTGACACAGGCAGAAGACCTGAGTCATGCCCGCCAGACCATCAGCTCGGATCAGCTCAACCTTAACCGGCTGGATGTAGAACAGGAAGAACATTTAAAAACCACCCGCAACCGTTTGCGAGGGCTGGAACAGCTGGAGTCAGAAGACGACTCGCAACTGCAACGTCTGGCTGAGTTGACAGGAGGAGAAATTGTCAGTCGCTACTTTGACGATGACGATATTTCCATTGAGGAAGCCGCCTGGCTCGAAGCAAAAATGGGACCTCTGCGGCAGGCTCTGATGGTCCGGGATATTGAGACTGCCACTGCCATTATTCGCAACGAAGCAGAACGCCCGGAACATGTCTGGCTAATGCAGGGCGCTCCCGGAAGCAGCCTCAGTGAAGACGATTTTATCAATGCCCCACTGAACCAGCCGGAAGACGGCAGTGTACTGGTTACCCTGTCTGACAGTATTGCCCGAATCAGTAAAGAACCAGAATTCCCCACCATTGGTCGCCTGGCCAGGGAGAAAGAACGACAACGACTGATTGATCTGGAAGAAGAACTGCTGGATAAACGACAGGCTATGGCCGTAAAACGCAAACAGCTTCAACAGGCCAGTGAAATCCTTGATAAGCTGGCAGCGGTTGGTCGCTGGCTGGGCGAAAGTGAGCCTCCGGTTCGTGAGCTGGAAGAACAGCTCCAGACACTTGAAAACAGGCTTCACTCCCTCACCCAGCAGCAAAACCAGTTGCAGCAACAGTTGAGCAGCCTGTTACCAGTCATTCAATTTCTGGAATATCGCCAGTCCGACGCCAGCCTGCTGGAACTGGATCAACTGGAAGAACAGATGACGACGACAGAAGAACAGATGGAACTGGCGAAAACAGCGTGCGAATGGTTGAAGCAGTTTGAGCAGCCACTCAACCAGCTTGAACAGTTGCGACTATATCTGGACAAACCTCCGGTCACTGACCTTGAGCAGTTACGTCAACAACTGAACGATATGCAGCTAAAAATCAGCCTGCTGGGCAAGCAGAAAGATCAATTGCAAAACACCGAACATAAACTGCCCTATCTGCGCTTTAAAGAATCTGAGTCGCGCAAACACCAGACCAGCGACCTGCAACAGCAAATCAGGCAGGAATGGGAAGAAAAAGACTCCCGTAAGCGCTTTCAACAACAGGAGCTGGACCAGCTGAGCGACCAGCTTCAGGCACTGGACAAGAATATTGCGACCGACGAAGAGATCATTAAACGCAATGAAGGTCAGATTCTGCTTAAACAGAATCAGATCAATGGCATCCCGCTGGAATGGTCACCCTCTCTGGTGGATGAGCATCAGGAAGCCCTTGAACAACTGCTCACCAGAAAAGACGAACACGACCGCTCTGCACAGACCCTTTCCACCACCCTGGCAGATCAGAAGCTTCAACAGAAGCAGCGGGAAGAACAGGCTTCGGTCAACGACTCAAAGCTGGCAACCCTTGAGCCTGCGAGTCAGTCCGCAAGTCAGGACTGGGCAGAGATCCTCCGGCATGCACAGGACACCAGCCTTTACACCCGCCTGTATAAACAGCATTTACAGAAAAACGACGCGGATCTTCTGGTCAACCACATCGCCAATGCCCGGGCCGCATTGCAAAATGCATTGAAGTCAGAAAGTCATTCGACGCTGTATCAGCAAATCCGTGACGCAGAAACCAGCAACCTGCCACTGCTGTTCCATCTGGTATCAGCAACACAGGTACTGCTGAATGAACGCATGGATAAAAGTCTGGCTACCGCTGATGACCCCTTGCAGGCACTGAATCAGCTGGAAGACCATCTGACCAAGCTGGAGACACGTCTCGCCGATGCCGAAAGTCGCTTTCTCACCGAGTCCGACAGCATGGGTCGCAACATTGAGCAGAAAATCAATATGCAACGGCGGCAGATTATGCAGCTGAACTCTGCCCTGTCGAGCGTCCATTTTGGAACGATCAGGGCGATTAAAGTGGAGCTGGAGGTTATTGAAACCCATGAAAAGGTGTTAAATGCCCTGCAGAACCGCTTTTATGGCGACCTGTTCAAACAGTCAGACCTGAGTATTGAAGACGCGCTGGCAGAAGTCTTTAAAAAAGAGACCGGCGGCAGCATAACCGGTGAGCGTCTGCTGGATTACCGGGAGTACATTCGCCTTAAGGTGCTGATCAAGCGTGCTGGCAGTACGCAGTTTGAACCCGCTAACCCGACCAACCTTTCCACCGGTGAAGCGATTGGTACTGGCCTTGCCGTTCTGACAATGGTTCTGCACTCCTGGGAAGTGGCCACCCAGCGCAACCACCAGAAAGGTCACTGCGCTAACCGGCTGCTGTTTCTGGATGAAGCTGCACGTCTGGATGCCAGAGCGCTTGCCACCCTGGAAGAACTGTGTAAAAACCAGTCTCTGCAACTGTTGATCGGCGCACCGGACAATGTTCAGCCAAAAAATGGCGTCACTTATCGTATGGTTCGGCTAATGGAACCCCGTGAGCATGTTATTTTCTCTGCTGTCAGAGGAAAGCTGCCTGCCGGCGAAGCAGCTTGATAACAGCCTTTCCAGCTGGCAGTTCAACTGCTGGCTGGAGAGAGCAACAAACGTCTTTAGCCGTTTTTTTACCGTGAAAAATTTTTCTTGTGCTCATGGCTGCCTATAAGAGCTTTTACAATCTGGCATAACGGAAAAAGCCCTGCTAATTCCTTAGCAGGGCTTTTTAATATGGCGCGCTCGGGAGGATTCGAACCTCCGACCGCCTGGTTCGTAGCCAGGTACTCTATCCAGCTGAGCTACGAGCGCGCAAAATCTTTTTTAAAACTGTATGGCGGTGAGGGAGGGATTCGAACCCTCGATACGGCTACAAACCGTATACTCCCTTAGCAGGGGAGCGCCTTCAGCCTCTCGGCCACCTCACCGGGAACGCTGGCTATATTACCTTCAACATCCTGAAATGCAAGCTTTTTATTAAGAAAGCTATTAAACGACAATCGCTATCTGTTTATCATCAAGGTCAATCAAATCATCAATGATTGATGTGCCAAATCCACAAACAAAAACACCTGACTAAAAAGTCAGGTGTTTTTATCAAACCGCAAATTCTCTGCCATTCGAATTGACTGTCTTTTTTAAGTATCAGTAATTCTCAGGGGTGGAAACAGGAACTCCGTGCTCTTTTTCCTTCTGG
The DNA here is from genome assembly GCF_040549045.1 of Endozoicomonas sp. NE40. Taxonomy (NCBI): domain Bacteria; kingdom Pseudomonadati; phylum Pseudomonadota; class Gammaproteobacteria; order Oceanospirillales; family Endozoicomonadaceae; genus Endozoicomonas; species Endozoicomonas lisbonensis. Next base: position 253,784 of record NZ_JBEWTB010000002.1, read on the forward strand.
ATTCGCTGGTATATCTCTTCGCGGTGAACGGCGACTTCTTTAGGGGCATTCACTCCAATACGCACCTGGTTACCTTTTACGCCCAGTACAGTGACCGTGACCTCGTCCCCAACCATCAGGGTCTCTCCTACACGGCGAGTCAGAATCAGCATTACAATCTCCTTATTTACATCTCTGTAAGTCAACGACCGTCAATCCTGAGCACGGCGGTGCAATGGCTGTATCCCCGAGCGACCCGATTTGTGGAAGAATCGCTTTGACATCACCAGACAGAGGCGAAATGACAGGGGCGGTTAGCCCTACCCTGGTTTCTACTCTTATGACTGTCTTGTTATCAGCCCGGGCATAAGTTATGCCTATCCACCGATTTATGCTTAAGAATTACTCAGCACAACAAGTCTAGTCGCCGAACTCAATATTTCCATGCGTATTTTTACTAGCAGAGAAATGTAGTCATAAATCATTCAAATTAAAACAGCATGTTTGAGCACAGACAGTCTAGTTGATATATCTGCGCCCGTTGGGAATGACGGTAGTTTTTTTCCTATCGACCTTCAGGACCGATAATACCCCGACACCATCACACCCCAGTCAAGGTATGTTCGGATGATTAGACACTGTTTTCGGCTGCTGGTTCCTTATCCAACTCAAAAACGGAGTGCAGAGCACGCACAGCCAGCTCCAGGTACTTCTCGGCAATAATCACAGACACCTTGATTTCAGAGGTGGAAATAATCTGAATATTAATCCCTTCAGAGGCCAGCGCCTGAAACATACTGGTAGCCACGCCAGCGTGAGAACGCATGCCAACCCCCACGATAGAGACTTTCGCAATTTTGCTGTCGCCATCATGCTCCCTGGCACCCAGTTCTTCACAAATCTGTGCAACAACATCCATGGTACGCTGGTAATCGTTGCGATGTACGGTGAAGGTAAAATCAGTGGTGCGATCGTCTGCCACGTTCTGTACGATCATATCGACTTCAATATTGGCAGCGCTTACAGGCCCCAGTATACGTGATGCCACACCCGGAATGTCCGGTACTCCCTTGATGGTGATTTTGGCTTCATCTCGGTTAAAGGCAATGCCGGATACAACCGGTGATTCCATGGCGACGTCCTCCTCCAGCGTGATCAATGTACCAGGTCCTTCCTGGAACGTGTGCAACACTCTTAAATTAACATTGTATTTTCCGGCAAATTCCACGGCACGAATCTGCAGCACCTTTGAACCGAGGCTGGCCATTTCCAGCATCTCTTCAAAAGTAATCTGATCCAGTCGGCGCGCACTGTCGACCACTCGCGGGTCAGTGGTATAAACACCGTCAACATCGGTGTATATCTGGCACTCATCCGCCTTCAGTGCTGCCGCCAGGGCAACAGCCGTGGTATCCGAGCCACCCCTTCCCAGGGTGGTGATATTTCCGTCTGTGTCGCAGCCCTGAAAACCAGCCACAACCAGCACACGACCTTCTGCCAGGTCGCGCTGCATGCGTTCAGTGTCAATGTTCCTGATACGGGCTTTGGTGTGAGCATCGTCGGTGGTGATGCGAACCTGCCCTCCGGTATAAGACCGGGCCGGGCAGCCTCTCTCTTCCAGAGCCATAGAGAGTAGTGCAATCGTGACCTGCTCTCCGGTGGACAGAAGGACATCCATCTCTCTGGGTGAAGGTTGCTTCTGAATGGTGGTGGCAAGATCGGTCAGACGGTTGGTTTCACCGCTCATGGCGGAAACCACCACGACAACGTCATGCCCTTTATCCCTGAATCCTTTCACCTTGTCGGCCACCCCCTGAATGCGATCCAGATCGCCCACAGAGGTGCCGCCAAACTTTTGTACTAACAGCGCCATTTTTATTTCTTTCTTACATCATTGTGCCGAGTCAGGAATTTAACACGAATGGTCATAGGTAAAAAGCTATCCGTCACAATAGATCCGGTCAGACAAGCCCCTTACCGGAGTAAGGGGCTTGCTGCTCCTGTTACAGCTTCGCTTCCAGCCAGCCCGGAATGGATTCCAGCGCGACGTTCAGGTTTTCAGGCTGAGAACCACCGCCCTGGGCGAAATCAGGTCGGCCACCACCTTTACCGCCGACCTGCTCTGCCACCATTTTCAACAGGTCGCCCGCTTTCACCTTGCCGGTCAGGTCTTTGGTGACACCTGCAGCCAGAGGGAATTTACCTTCTGCCGGTACAGCCAGGAAGACGATACCAGACCCCAGCTTATTCTTGAGCTGGTCAACCATATCGCGCAGGGATTTCGGATCAACGCCTTCCAGCACAGTAGCCAGCACCTTCACGCCATTCACTTCCACCGCCTTGCTCAACAGGTCCGCGCTGCCAGCAGACGCCAGCTTCTGCTTGAGCTGCTGCATCTCTTTTTCCAGCTTGCGGTTCTGTTCCAGCAGCCCTTTCACCTTATCCAGAACCGTGTCCTGAGAACCTTTAACCAGTGCAGCCACCGACTTCAGGGTGTCTTCCAGACTTTCCTGACGAACATCGGCATTCTGGCCAGTGACCGCCTCAATACGACGAACACCCGCAGCAATGCCCGATTCAGCCAGAATACGGATGGAACCGATATCACCCGTGCGAACAACGTGGGTACCACCACACAGCTCCACAGAGAAGTTGCCGGAGCCCATGGACAATACGCGCACTTCATCACCGTATTTTTCACCAAACAGTGCCATGGCACCTTTAGCCTGGGCCGCTTCCATATCCAGCAATTCCGTGGTGACTTCGGTATTCGCGCGGATCTGATCGTTCACCATGCGCTCAATCGTACGCAGTTCTTCCGGCTTCACCGCTTCAAAGTGGGAGAAGTCAAAGCGCAGGCGTTCCGGGTCAACCAGAGAGCCTTTCTGAGTGACATGGTCGCCCAGAACCTTACGCAGTGCTGCGTGCAGCAGGTGGGTAGCCGAGTGGTTCAACGCCGTAGCATGACGTTTTTCAGCGTTCACTTCCGCTTCTACCTTGTCACCAACTTTCAGTTCGCCAGACAAAATTTGGGCGATATGCAGATGACTGTCACCCTGCTTGAGGGTATCCAGCACCTTGATGGAACCGCCCGCAAACGTCAGGCTACCGGTATCACCCACCTGACCACCGGACTCTGCGTAAAATGGGGTCGCTTCCAGCACAACCGTTGCTTTCTGGCCTTCAGAAACAGACTCGACTTCCTGACCTTCCACAAACAGGGCTTGCACCGCTGAACCACCCTGCAGGGACTGGTAACCGGTAAATTCGGTCACACCGTCAACCGTCAGCTGTTCGTTATAGTCCATGCCAAACTTGCTGGCTGAACGGGCGCGCTCACGCTGGGCTTCCAGCGCCTGGTTGAAGCCTTCAGTATCCACCGTCAGTTCACGTTCACGGGCAATATCTTCGGTCAGGTCAACCGGGAAACCATAAGTATCATAGAGTGTGAAGACCACATCGCCCGGAATCACAGCACCTTTCAGGGTAGACAGTTTGTCTTCCAGCAGGCGCATGCCTTTATCCAGAGTCCTGGTAAACTGCTCTTCTTCCTGCAACAGGATACGTTCGATCTGGGCCTGGTTAGATTCCAGCTCCGGATAAGCATCGCCCATCTCGCGCACCAGAGATCCCACCAGCTTGTAGAAGAAAGTCTCGGTGGCCCCCAGTTTATGACCATGACGACAGGCACGACGAATGATTCGACGCAGGGTGTAGCCACGGCTTTCGTTGGATGGCATCACACCATCAGAGATCAGGAAAGCACTGGAACGAATGTGGTCAGCAATAACACGCAGGGAGCCAACCGTTGTATCAACGCCACCCAGCACCCCGGAGGCGTCTTTCAGCAAGCCCTGGAAGATATCAATATCGTAGTTGCTGTGGCCGCCCTGCAGAATGGTGGAGATACGCTCCAGCCCCATACCGGTATCGACAGATGGTTTTGGCAGAGGCTCCATGGTTCCGTCAGCCTGACGGTTGTACTGCATAAATACGATGTTCCAGATTTCAATGAAACGGTCGCCATCTTCTTCCGGAGTACCGGGACGCCCACCCCAGATGTGTTCGCCATGGTCGTAGAACACTTCGGTACATGGACCACACGGACCGGTATCGCCCATTTGCCAGAAGTTATCCGATGCGTAAGGTGCGCCTTTGTTGTCACCAATACGGATGATGTTTTCAGCCGGCACACCGACTTCATTCAGCCAGATGTTATAGGCTTCGTCATCGGTTTCATAAACTGTGACGCACAGCTTTTCAGCAGGCAGGTTCAGGGTGCCAGTCAGGAAATCCCAGGCGTAGCGGATGGCATCCTGCTTGAAGTAGTCACCAAAGCTGAAGTTACCCAGCATTTCAAAAAAGGTGTGGTGACGAGCGGTGTAACCCACGTTTTCCAGGTCATTGTGTTTACCACCGGCACGAACACATTTCTGGGAAGTGGTCGCCCGGGTGTAAGCCCTGTTTTCACGTCCAAGAAATGCATCCTTGAACTGATTCATCCCGGCATTGGTGAACAGCAGGGTTGGATCATCGTGAGGCACCAGCGAACTGCTTGGCACAATTTCATGCCCTTTTTCCTTAAAGAAGTTAAGGAAGGCAGATCGTATCTCAGAGCTTTTCATACAGGTCTTCCGTCAGGGAGGTTCAAATAGCAATAGTAAACCGGTCATTATATAGAAGCAGACGATAGAATCAGCAGGAAATATCAATCTATGCGTGCATTTTCTTTAAAGAACCTGATAAATACGCACTTATTGGTTTAGCTTTCCCGCCAGCTGAAGTTGCTGGTAATGGTTGCAAAAGTCAGACACTGATTGATGAAGCCTGCGTGAAGCCTCGGGCATCCCTACATTTTTCAGGACTTCAGCCGCCACCTCTGCGGTACAAAGATGTCCCGCCTGCTGATTTCTACGCAAACTGTAACCCGATTCTGGCACATTATTCAGCGATATCAGGGGTAAGCTGTGCAGATAAGGGCTTTGTCGGTACATTTTCCGTGCCTGCTGCCAGGTAGCGTCTAACAGAATAAACAGCTTTCCGGAGGACGTTGCCTTTTCTTCAGTCCCTTTTTGCGGATAAATAGTTTGCGGATAAGCAGTTTGCTGATAAATAGCGTAAGCTTCAGGCATCAACAGAACCGGCTCCCATTGTGGGTCATCCAGCAATGTCAGTAACTCTTCTGAAGGTTCAACCCGGCTCCAGTTCACCACCAGCGTGTCCGGGAGCATCGCCCTGACCAGTTTTCCGGTATTGCTGATTTTGGCAAACTCTACCGGATGAGTTATCAGGCAAAATCGATGCTGACAACTGAGTACAGGCAGTGACGGGCAGAAACAGCAGGACGGTTCAAAACCACAGCGGGAACAACAGGACATGGATCAACTCTCAAATACAGCCATGAGCAAAAAAAGGATATGAGCAAAAAAATGGATCTGCACATTTTATCCCAGGCAGGCATTGATATGACTGGATAAAAAGCCTCTTTGTGCAAGGAAGCGGTATACTTTCATACGATCTTTTGGTGAAAGTTTTTTCTGTTCTCCAATTTTTTTATCTTTTAACCGACTCGCTTCAGAAAACCATTTCTCATCGTCGTCAAACAGATAGTTCGCCAGCAGATTCTGTGAAACGCCTTTCTGTATCAATTCATTGCGGATACGTGCCGGACCATAGCCTTTATTACTACGGGAATAAACATAGGCTTCAGTAAAGCGTTCATCACTCTGCAAGCCTTCATCAACCAGCCTCTGCAGGGCATTTTCAATACGCTCAGGAGGAAAACGTTTTCGAAGCTTATAAGACAGCTCGGCATAGCTATGTTCACGCCGGGCCAGCAAATCCATTGCTGCCCGACGAACATCCTGTTCAGCTAGCCCTTGTTCAGCTAGCGCCTGTTCAGAGAATTCCTGCATTATTCTGCTAACAGTTGTTCCTGACCTGCCTTTTCTGAACCTTTTGTCTCGGGATCTGTATTCAGGAGTTCAGCCCGAATCTGCGTCTCAATTTCATCCGCAATTTCCGGATTTTCTGTCAGGTATTTGCAGGCGTTTGCCTTACCCTGACCAATCTTGGTGCCTTTATAGGCATACCAGGCACCGGACTTTTCAACCAGCTTCAACTTCACACCCAGATCAATCACCTCACCCATGTGGTAAATACCCTGCCCATAGAGAATCTGGAATTCCGCCTGTTTGAACGGAGGTGAAACCTTGTTTTTAACCACCTTGACCCGGGTTTCATTACCAATAATCTCATCGCCCTGCTTCACTGCGCCGGTACGACGAATATCCAGTCGCACAGAAGAGTAGAATTTCAGAGCATTACCACCGGTGGTGGTTTCCGGGTTGCCAAACATCACTCCAATCTTCATACGAATCTGGTTAATGAAGATCACCATGCAGTTGGTCTGCTTGATGGAACCGGTCAGTTTCCGCAGTGCCTGGGACATCAGGCGCGCCTGCAGGCCTACATGAGAATCACCCATATCGCCTTCAATCTCTGCTTTTGGCACCAGCGCCGCAACAGAGTCTACAACAATGACATCAACCGCTCCGGAACGAACCAGCATGTCGGTAATCTCCAGAGCCTGTTCACCGGTATCTGGCTGGGATACGTACAGGTCATCAACATTAACCCCAAGTTTACCGGCATACTGAGGATCAAGGGCGTGTTCGGCGTCAACAAAAGCACAGGTGGCACCCTGCTTCTGGGCTTCGGCAATAGCACTAAGAGTCAGAGTCGTTTTACCGGAGGACTCCGGTCCGTAAATTTCAACAATCCGGCCTTTGGGCAAACCACCAATACCCAGAGCGATATCCAGCTGCAGAGAGCCTGTAGAAATGGCGGGAATGGCCTCCTGCTTCTGGTCACCCATTCGCATGACAGCACCTTTACCAAATTGGCGGTCAATCTGGCTCAGAGCCGCTGCCAGTGCTTTCTTTCTGTTCTCATCCATTGTCTGATTCCATCCTCAGTGCTTGCCTGCGCAGGGCATGGCGAGTATAAACGCTACACATACTGTATATTTAAACACTATATGTATATTTGTCCAGTATATTTATTGATTTAAGTAGCTGATTGTTGCAGAAGCCTTATAAGCTCGGACAGCGCAACCTCTACAGATTGCTCTCGCACCTGCTGCCGGTCACCTGCAAACCGGAAGGCTTCGGAAAAGGTTTTTTCCCGACAATACCATGCGATATGAACAGTGCCTACCGGTTTATCCCGGGAACCTCCACCAGGACCGGCAATACCACTGATGGCAATACTGACGGGAACGTCCAGGTTCATGGCAACACCACGCGCCATTTGTTCAACAACAGGCTGGCTGACCGCACCGTATTTATCCAATAGCTCACAGGGAACATCGAGAAGCCGGTGTTTCATGGCATTGGAATAACTGACCACTGCGCCTTCAAACCAGTCTGAGCTGCCCGGAATAGCCGTTAATACCTGGCTGACCCATCCGCCGGTGCAGGATTCAGCCGTTGCCATTTTCAATGACTGTCTGCCTAACTCAAGCGACAGTTGCAGAGCCAGATCGGATAATTTGTCAGTCACTACCATCTCCTGAGTCCTGTTGTGAGAGACAGTTATACTATGCCTGTTGTGCAGATAACAGAAGTTGTACGCATTGTCTGCAGAACCTGAAACGTCTGACTTCTCAGAATCAACTTCTGACATAATGCCCATAACCAGTTCGACTGAACCTGCTCCGCTGCAGGCTGAAACAGAAGATTTATCAGACTCTGCTAGTGCAAGTGCTAATAGTAGAGCATCAGGCGGTGAACATCTGGCTCCGGCCATTACCGAAGCCTTAACCGCTATCGAGAACGGCCAGCCACTCAGTAAAGTTTCAGATATTCTCAATCCATTAATCGAGAGCCCAACAGCCAGCCGGATGGATAAGGCTCAGGCTCATTATGCTAAAGCCCTAACAATAAAAACTCTATTACATAATCAGGTAAAAACCATTGGCGGGCATGTATGCTCTGTCTATAACTATGGACAATTAATACGACAGTACGCAGTTTTGGAAGAAGCAACAGGACAATTACAGTTACCGGATATTGAACAACTAAGAGAATATACCAGAGCGATCGAAGAGCTTTCCACCATTCAGCCTCTGTATGCATCCATCCAAAATATGACAGCATCCTATGCCAAAACACTGGATGCCATAGCTGATGAACAAAATACAAACCCCGCTTTTATGCAACAACTCAATCAGCTTCGGGAAGACATTAAACAACTGAGCTCCAGTACCCGCCTAATTTACAATGGCTGCATGGACGCTCAGATTATTTATGGTGAAAGAGGGGCGCTTCTGCAAAAAACCCAACAAAAAACGGGGAAAGACCGAAGAAAGAATAAAATCGTGAGAGAACACCGGCATATCCATAAAGATATACAAAGCCTGAGAAGTGTTGGCAATGAACTCAAACGTTACCTGAAGCCATTAGATGAAAGGCTCACATCGTCCTAATAGTATTCCCAATCAACAACCATGCTCTGAGGGGCCGAACATTCGACCCACAGAGATTAAGCTGTGTGAAAGAGCATGGAGTAGCGTAAGCATTGCCTCTTAGGGTAGACATTAAGCACAAAAAAACAGTTTTCCCAGCAGCAGAACTCACCTTGAACAGAAAAGCGGAACCCATTTATTTGGCAATATGATTTCATCTTTGATGGAGTCTGGAAAACGGCTGATGCCCTGTATCAGAAAGCTCCTTTTATTCTGCGAACAGAACGCTAAACAAGAACACCCTACACGGGACGTCTATTCTGGGCGTACACGGCTGGGATTATACTTACTGGGTGGGGCTTAATGTCTACCCTAAGAGCATTGCCTAAGGACCAGCGACTTCAATAAAATCGTGATTGTGATTGGGATCAATATAAAGATGATCAAATGTTAACGGCCCCACAACTCCCCTTTGCTCAGGTATAAAGTGCTGTTCCAAATCATGCGTGCCATAACTAAAGCATTTTTCCCCCTGCGCTAATAACGAACCGGGAATTGCCATATCACATAATAATAAATAGTTATTTATAGTTTGGATGCACCGACCGGACAGTGTATTCTGGTCGTCAATCGTCTCTACAAACACTGTATTCACATAGGGTATTAAGGCTCTCCAGACAAACCCTTCCGGAATTTTGTCAACTTCTGTTGTCGCTGGACAGTCTTTTAAACTCAGCATTTTCTTAGCTCTGGGCATTGCAGCCCAAAGCCCTAAAACAATTAATTGAAGACTTGCAACCCCACACAACTTACTTTCAAATCCAACTGCGCAGACTAAATTGACAGTCGCTGCGGCCATGGCAGAAAAGTAGAGCTTACCAGCATGGGGGTGGTAGCTGTAATAGTTGTCTACGTAGAGACACTGCCCGGTTAGCTCTCCATCTTCAACAGACTTTTGTTGTAAAAGAAAAGGATGCTGGCCGTTTATCCGACCTGTTTTCCGGATAGTTCTCTGAAAGGCAGCGCCATCAGCGGGGCAAGTTAGTTCGGTTGTGTTTGCGGGGCAATAAAGAGTTTGAGGACTTGCCGGAAGCGAGGTCAAAAGCACCAATAAGCTCATTGATTGCAGACACAACTGGAATTTCATTATTTTGTCTTTGCACTTTATTTATAAATTAACGAGCAAGCATAGTACAAAAAATTAAGTTATTCACAACAGATGACGTTGCACCGAAAATAATTAGCACAGTCCGATCATTATAGAACGAACTCATGCACGTGTCCTTTTCACTGCGTTACACGTTATTAAGGTAGTTGATGGCAGTCCTGATAATTTCAGTGCCCTGTAATCCGTCAATGTTATCAGGCTGATACGATACACTTTTTAGCCGCTCTTTCAATGAACTCAGCTGTTCGTCAAGAGATTTCTGAGGCATATCAGCATGACTCGAACCTGCCATCTGGGAACGACGGAATCGCCGGTATGCTGCCTGAGTGATGTGAGTGACGGATTCTTTCCACTGGCTTATATAAATATAATACTCCGCCGCAATAAAGGCTCTTAATGGTGACTCTCAATGGTCGCTTTTCATGAGAACTACGCTTTCACATTCAACTTATTAAGCAGACATTCCAGCTGTTCAAGATCCATTGCTTCACACAGCTGCACTATATATTGATTCAGTTCGTCAAAATCCGGATTCTCACCAAACGGCTTAACCCGCTCCTGCAGGGATTCCAGATCTCCCATCTCAACCGCTTCACGAATGCACCGGGTGAACTCCTCTCGCTTGTCACTGTCCAGTTTTGCAATCAACTCATCAAGGTCAGTAGACAACATCTGTTTACTGCGAGTCAGCTTGAACTCTATTCCCAGCTGCCTTTCAATCAGCTCGTACAGCTCTGCTGCATCAAAAGGTTTACCGATAAAGCCGTCAAACCCTTTCATGATCAGCCCTGAGCGAGCTTCCTGACTAACACTGGCGGTAACAGCAACCACCTTTATACGACGCCCATGCGGTCTTTGCCTGATACGACGCAACGCCTCAATACCATCCAGTACGGGCATACGAATATCCATAAGCACCATAACGAAGTCATTCTGATCAAGCGCTTCCAGTGCTTCTGCGCCATTACAGGCCAGCTGCACCGAAAATCCGGGGATCTCCAGCAAACGCGCCAGCATGTCCCGGTTGCTGTCGATATCGTCCACCACCAGGATTGACTGCCCCTTCCAGCTTTCCGGCAGTTCCGGACAATAGGAATCGCGATGTACCCTGTAACGTCCCTGAAGGTCTTCAACATTTCCAGCTTCCAGAGGAATGGCAAACTCAAAACAACTGCCTTTGCCCACCTCACTCGATACAGTCAACTCTCCCCCCATGGCGGCTACCAGGTGTCGGCTGATCGCCAGCCCCAGCCCGGTTCCTCCTGCCATATATTCAGATTTCAATTGCCTGAAAGGTTCAAATACCCGCTGCAAACCCGATTCATCAATACCAATACCCGTGTCTTCTACGGCAAAATGCAAACTCTCACCGCTTTGTTCAACCAGCATTCTGACCCAGCCCGACTTCGTATATTTCACTCCGTTACTCATCAGATTAAGCAAAACCTGTCGTACTTTTATTTCATCCGCCACGATAACCGATGGTAAATCAGATGCCGATTCAACCTTTAATACCAGTCCTTTGCTGTTTGCTTTTTCCAGCAACATGTTCCGCACATCGGTTAGCATTTCCCGCAAGTCCATAGTTACCGGATGCAACTCAATCTGGCTGGATTCGATTTTGGTCAAGTCAAGGATGTCGTTTATTAAAGACAACAGATGCCTTCCACTTGATTCGATGGTTCGCAGGCTTTTCTCATGCCCTTCCCGGACTTCCCGATCCTGCAGCAACACTTGCGTGTACCCCAGCACACCATTGAGCGGTGTCCGGAGTTCGTGACTCATATTGGAAAGAAACAAGCCTTTGGCGCGGTTGGCACGCTCAGCCTGTTCCTTTGCTTCCGTCAGTTCGCGCTCTATACGCTTGCGCTCGGTAATATCCCTGACCACCATAGAAATCAGTAGTCCATCATCGGTTTCCAGTGGATTGCTGGTGATATCGACAGGAAAGACCCTGCCCCCCCGGTCAATACCATGAGACTCAAAGCCCGTCAGGCAAAACTGCTCCCAGCTGACGGCTCCAAGGTCCCCCAGCAAGGGGTGAGTAGCACGAAAGTTCAGCGGGGTCAGTAAACGCAGAGGCATATTGACCAGTTCCTGCTGCTCAAAACCAAACATGGTTTCAGCCCGGCCATTAATCATGCTGATAATGCCTTCCGGCGTGGAAATCACCGTCGCATCCGGTGCTGAATCCAGCAAAGCCTTGAATTTGCGCGTATCGTTAATGCGTTCGGTAATGTCGTTGGCCATGCCTTCTATAATCGAGTAGCTGCCTTTGACATCGAACATATCACTCCAGAAAATTTCCAGGCGGCGGTGCCGGCCATCGCTGTGTAACACCTCCAGCTCAAAAGTAGAGGCATTGCCCGACAACACGCCCTGAAGCTGCTCCTTGAACAGGGTTCGCTGTGAGGCATCGACAATAAAGCGGTTTAAAGGGCCTAAGAATTCAACGGGCTTATACCCCAGAATCGATTGAATTGACGGGCTGACATGGATGATTCGCCCCTGCTCATCCAGATTAAAATAAAAGTACTGTCCCCTGAGTTTCTGCACCAGATGCCCGATGTTATTCGCCCGCATGTCATGAAGCGTCTGATCCCGGTCAGCCAGCTTCTCCAGCAACTCCTGAAAGCTTTCCGCCAGGCTTCCCACTTCATCATCAGACATTTTGGCAATCACCGGATAACTCTGCCGGTAGGTAAATTCATCCATCGACTGTTTTAACTGCGTCAACGGTCTGGTAATACGGTCAGAAACCAGGCAGGCACAGGTAAAAATCAGCAACAGGGAAACCAGCATCACCAGGGCATCGACCTTGGCCTGCTCCCTGACCATCCCAAGAGCGACATCCCGCCGGATATGAGTAATCAGCCACCAGGGGCCTGCCCTGATCGGGGCTCCAAAAAACCAGTACTCATGCTCGCGCATGGGAATCCAGGATTTGCGCAGAACCGGCTTGCCTTCATCAATAAGCTCAGACAAATCATCCCATAACCCCGGAGTTCCGTAGATCTCAAGTGTTTCAAATATCTTATGGTGATGGGCTCTTCTCGCGGTTTTGCTGTCGGTATGCAGGTAATTCCCCTGCCGACTGATAATGGAGAACTTCGGCTGCCCCATCTGGGTGTCAATGACCCGGACCCGCAGGTCACTGAGACAAACATCCAGCTTTAAAACACCCAGTCGCCTGCCTGCTTTATACAATGGCAGGACATGGCTGATGATTTTTTCACCGTTCTGCAACGAGCCGGACTCGAGCCATATACCTTGCTGGCTGTCATTCACTCCTGGCCAGGCTTTTACCATTAACGGGCCAAAGGTTTCGACACCCTCCACTATTTTTATGGATTGTCCATAACGCAATGCCTGAGTACCTTCCAGCTGTCTGGAACTGTGGTCATACCAGACCAGGCCAATACCTCTTAACAACGTGTTGCTTTCCAGTGTTTCCAGCAACAAATCCGCGGGGAGCCAGTTCAACCCATCACTGTTAGACCCGATCACGCCTGCTACGATGTTAGCCTGCTGCATAAGGTTGACGATGTAAGCGTCAACTTCATTGGCATAGTGCCAGACCTGCTCAGTCAGACGTTTGGCCACCGTATCCGTTGCATGCCGAATGGATAGATAAAGATGGATGCCAAAAATCAGGTTATAAAGCAGCGTGACAGGAACGACCGTAAAAAATATGATTTTTTTGCGAATTGAGAACAGCACAACTCAACTGTCACGTCATTAGATTTGAACGCTAAGAATAGACCATATTTCTATGGATAAAACGCTTCAAGCCCTTGTGCGCTATTGCTTAGGCAGTATTGATGTGGACTTACCCTGAAGGAGAGCCAGTACAGCAGCCAGACCATGTTCCCTGACTATTTCCGGTAAAGCCACTTCCAATATAGAGCTGCCCACTGGAGCATGCGGTTCAGCAGCTTCCCAGTGTGGCGCTCCCGTAAAAAACACGACGGACTCATAAGGTAACATCGACAGAACCTGGGTATCCTGAGCCGGATACACCTGCACAATATGCGGTGCCGCATCTTCAGTGGTCTGAACAGGTGCAGTGTAAGGTACAACAAAAGTCAGGTCAGTCTGAAAAGCATTGGCTGCAATAATAATCATACTGTAATCGTTCCAGACACCTTCGACATTTATCTCTGCGTCCAGCAAGTCAAGCTGAGGGCCCAGCATATTCAGCAGGTACAGCTCTTCACTGGTATAAGGCTCAACAACATGAGGGTCCTGATTATTGTTGGCACCGAGATTAAGCTGAAACTTGTGTTTCAGAGTTGCCAGAAATCGCCTGATTCTCGATTTCACTTCATCAGCACCCACCGGCCTGCCCAGCTTGCGTGTCAATACTTCAGCAATGGCGTGATACAGGCAGGAGTTATCGCCAGGTGTATGGATCATTGTGAAACTGGCAGCAGTAAATAATGTATTCAGATTTTGAACATATTCTTCAAGATGAACAGGGTTGTGCGCGACAGCCTGGTTTAACCGGGCCGGATCAACCGAATACTGTGCATCAGGCACGTCCATAGGGTCCTGATCCTGTATCCCATCAATATCCGGGTCGGCTTGCGAGGGGGGCTGATGTATTCCAACACTGTACCAGTTTTTCTGAGGCTTCTGCCCCGGTACTTTTTGAGGAATATTGTGAAATAAAATATACGTCTGTCTCTGTTCCCGGGGAGCGAACAATGAGAGATCGACCTGCCCGGGGGGAATAAAGTGATTGTGTTCAACCCACTGCTTGTTTTCGTTATAGCTCATCCCCAGTTCCCTTATTCCGGCAAACTGACCTTTTATAAATTCAAAAACATGAATCCTCTCCTTCAGGAAAAGTCCTGAAAACAAAGCTAATAGCCTGTAATCATTATCATCAGTCACCACACCCGGATCAAACCACTGTTGCAGCTCATAAAGCCACTGAGTGGCCAGCTCAGCCCCGCCGCCCTGCACTGTGAACAATAAACGGTGTATCAATGCCCTGGTACGGCTAAAGCTCAAACCAAACAGTTGCGCCAAGGCTGGCTGTGGGTGGTGAAAGCTACTAAATTCTAACGTACTTTTCCAAGGAGCATTCAGAGTACGGAATAACTCTTCCATACCCTTCCCTCTGGCAGTCTTGCCTATGGCAGCTTTCGAGGGTGGTGTATTTTTGCGTCCTGATGCCGTTCCACACTGTAACCGCACTTGCCTCCAGGCGTCCCACCAGCTATGGAAAAAGGCATGCTCGACTGTATTTAAAAATGGCAGTCGGGCCCATAGGCAGTAAGAGGCGTAAGCATCCTTAAAATCCTGCTGCGAGCGTTCCGATGAATGGAGAGAGTCTTCCACTTTAAAATTTTGTCTGAGCAAGCTTTCCGATGTATGAAGAAATTCATCGACCATCGCATCCAGGGCCGATACTACAGGATGACCGGCATACAGCCGGTTCATGTAATCGGAAAAGCGGGAACCAGCCCACTCATCCAGCATCCGCATACGAGCCAGGAAATCCAATAACCAGGAATCTGAAGTTAACGGTATATCAGAAGGACTGTCCGTTTCGTGGTTAAGAATCGACTGCAGAAGCTGATCCAGCTTATCAAACCGATTCTGCAGAATCAGACCGGCTACAACATGCCTGTATTTATTCTGAATGCCCTCAAGCCACTCTTTCTGGTCATGATTCACCGGAATAAAGGCGGGGGGCACATTAACGCGCCCGGGCTGCAGTTGAGCCGCCATCTGGCACGCCCAGACGTAGAGTCGGAATGCCCTGTGAGATTTCTTGCTTTTTTGCATGTATTGTTCAATCTCACTCCAGGTGACAGGTGTTTCACTCACTTCCTGACTTTTAGCTTCATAATTAATCAAGTCAATAAACCACTGTAAATCGACTTTCGCAGTTGCCTGAACTTTAAAATAATCTGCTGCAATACTGGCCAGAAGTTTTTTCAGCAAGCTGCGAAATACCGTTATTTTTTGTATCCGGTCTACAAAGTCTTCCTGTAAACGGGATTCCGGGAACAATCTGGAAATAAGGTCGTATAATGGCCCCCCGCGATACAGTGGCTCACCTCCATTCAGCAGCTTGAGATTGGGTGGTTCATTATCAAAATTTTTAAGGTCTGCCCTCAGCGAGCCATCCAGCCCCAGATAAAAAGACACATAATAATTGGGCAACTTGGAGTCAACACCAATACTGACGGGGATATTCCTCAACGACCTGAAGTCCTCCAGCGTACCGGTAAACTGAGCCAGCTGACTGATCAGTGCTTCAAAAATTTCAGCCAGAATGTCTCTCAGGGTATATTGCATTAATTCAGTTCTTAGTACCGACCAGGTCTCCTTAACTGGCTCACCATAGAAGCTCGGAACAGTCATCACAGCTTCATCTCTGTAAACCACAGGAATCTCAACTCTGTGATCCAGCCCGTGGGTCAACGCCAGCCTGATATAAGTCTGGGCAAGATGTTCAGGCTGTATTCGGTGCTGTATTTCCACAACCGTTATCAAATCGTCCGCAGCCGGAATAAGGCGGTAAACTGAGGGCATTCGGGTAGAATCGATGCTTTTATGAGCCGGTTTTTTAATCTGGTCGGTATCCACCAGAGTCCCGGTTCTTTGGTTCCAGCCCATGGCCAGCTCTTCATAAACGGTCAGGCTTGCCCCCTGAAGCCCTTCAAGCAGCAGGGCACTTTCCATTGAATGTCCGCGCTGCCAGGAAAATGCCAGTCCGGGAAACAGCTCAGGAAACTCAAAGACCGCTTTACACTGCCCCCGCCCAATACAACGCACTCGAACTTTACCGTAAGGCGCTACGTCAACCCTCAGCTCGTCATGCTCGTTGCACATTTCGAACTTTGCAGCCGCTTCAAACGCGCGTAGAAAACTATCCACCTTTTCATCAAAAGCTTTATCGTCGCTGCTGGCATTATCAACCGGAATAAACTCATTTCTGGCCAGTGCTGAGAGGCTGTAACGGTCGTACCGCTGAAACCTTACACACAGCTCAAAGGTCATGGGCATCACCGGATCGTTGACAGGCTTCACAATACACAACAGGTCATCATGGATATAAGCTCTTTCGGTCTGGAAACTGGTTCCATCAATCGCCCTGACAAACACCTCGATAAAATCAGCCTGCCGGTCTGATGGCAGAGGAGAGCCATGAAAAAATCGACACTGACGTGCATATTCCTCATATGAACTGCCAAATTTAGCCGGATTAAACAGATCAACCGTATTACAGTCAAAAACGGTTTGCCTGCCGCCCGGCCGAATAAACCAGCCAGGAGCGGAGTGCGAAATCGTGTCTACTGAATCCTGACCAACACTCTGCGAACTTCTACGATTTTTATTGCGGGTACGTCGCTTCTTCGCCTGTTTCTCATCATACAACCGGCCCGTTTTCATACTGGACAGCCGTGCAGGGCTTATCCCCAAAGGACTGCTGCTCAAGCGTTCCATAGAGCCAGAAAACGGGGGTGATTTTACGCCATCTCCCGGCACAGAATCCGTCTCCTCTTCCCCGGCATACCCCTTTTCAATAAAAAAACGAAGATTTGAACCTGCATCCTTTTTAACTTTTTTTGTATTTTCATTTTTTACACCACTATGTACGTTCCCCCTTTTCTTAGACAAACAAGGGCTCAAAGGATTCACCTCCTGTTTTACTGACACAGGAGGACTCAAAAAGTCCATTCCCTGAAAAAAAACATCCTCCTCAAGGTAGACTTGACTGACATTAGTTTTTGACTCCGTCGATTCTGGCGGAGAAGACCCCAGCCTCAGCCTTTCTAAACGCAGCCTGAGTTCATCCCCAAAGTATTGAGTTCCTGTGTTCTGATCGAATGGAGCGCTCATCGTTGGCGCGCTTGACTGAGAGATACCCCGGACACCAGAACGCAGTGGCATCTGTGCCGGGCTGTCCTGTCGAAAAAAAGATAAGGGTTGAAGGAACGGGGGTGAACCATGAGGCGGGGACAGGTATGAAGGTGACGAAAATTGACTGGCAGGTTTCTTCTTATCCGGCGTCTCTTCAGACACGGCCTCATTTCTGGGCACCATCACGATCATCCGATGATAGCGAGATGAGTTAATCAGAACCTCTTCCCGCCTGCGCCGGCACATTAACTCAAATAATGCATTGATAATCTCATTATCACGATTTCCCAGAAACTGCAGGGTGGAGAGAAAATTGAAAGGAGTCCCCCCCTCTCCAGCCCTGACTGGTGCCACAACAGCTATCAAGCTAGACGAAAGTAACAACGCCAGAACATGGTGGCACAGGCAGCCACCCGTTCTCTCCCACTCATTACTGTCTGGTTTCATCAAGTTGTTTTTAGAATCTGATTTTCAATCAAGATAGCTTATAATTTATAAGACAGGTGTCGCATTAAGGTAATCACTGATCAGATGTCTGGCCAGACCCGCATCCATATCTTCAACATACAGCCCCAGCAAACCAGCCATGGGCAACTCTCCTATGGCTCCAACCAGATACTGGCCACCGATAAAACAGGGAATATGCCGCTGTTCAAGAAAGTCTTTCAGACATTGGGCTTCGATGACGTTTTCCGGGCTGTATATCTTGATCATAACCAGACGGTGTCAGGGCTGTTTCAGATAGATAGAGTGTAACTGTTCCACCAGCTCCTTTGCTTTTTCCAGCTGGGCAGATGTGAGCCTGTCCTGCAATGCCTTCCGTTGTTTAATGGCTTTACTGGTCCAGCTCCCTTGCTGTTCAGCACTCAACGCTGTCCACATATAAGCGGCTATCAGATTTCTATCGGTTCCCTCGCCATTCATGTAGGCTCGCCCCAGCTCCATCTGGGCTTCAGGATTCATGCCCTCACGACCTCCAGCCAGCTCAAAGTACCGGAAAGACCTGTTAATGTCTTTCCCGATTCCACCAAGACCGTCGCGATAAGCACGTCCCAGCCATAACTGAGCCTGAGTGTTACCGTTATCAGCCAGTGGCTGCAACAAAGCTTCCGCCTGGTCAGAATCCGGTCTCTCCTGGCGTTGCAACAGACTGATACCGGCTTCCAGAATCGCTGCCTGGTCACCCGATCCAGCCTTTTCCATCAACTGCTGAAAATCTGAACTCACGCCTGCCATTGAAAATAGCATCAAACCTGCAAAGACTCCGCACTGGCACTGTGTTTTTATAGACATTTTTTTATTGACCTTACTGCTCTGCTGACTACGCTGAATTGTCGTCTGAACCTATTGGGTACACCACTTTCACGAGAATAATACGTATAATGCCCCAGCAAAGCCACTATCGCCTGCCCTGGTCTCATCCTGAGAATGTATTGTGCCAGTTACCTGCACAGCTTCAGTTACATTGCTTCAGTTACAAAGTGGCACACGTTGACTACAGACCAGTAAAAAAACAGGCTATATAATTCGAAAGAGCCATTAACCTGACCGTAGAATAACGACCTGATGGAACGCTTCGACGAAATAAGACCTTATCACGATGATGAAGTGCGCCCGACACTGGATCGCCTGCTTCAGGATGCTGAACTACTGCATCTGCTGTCACATCATCAGTTCCCACGCCTCTCTCAGTGGCTGGGTGGTATCATGTACTGGCTGACCGGACGAGGTTTACGATCCCGTCTTAAAGGGGTCGACAATATTGATGCGCTTCAGAAAATCATCGAGCCGTATCTGTCCAGTGTGATCGAATCCAGCACCAGCCGTATCACCTATTCTGGCATAGAAAACCTGAAACCAGGCGAGGCGTATACCTATCTGTCCAACCACCGTGATATTGTCATGGACCCCGCTTTTGTTAATTACGGCGTCTACAAAAACGGTATGGACACCGCCCGAATAGCCATTGGTGATAACCTGCTGCAACGCCCGTTTGTCAGCGACCTGATGCGCCTGAACAAAAGCTTTATTGTCAAGCGCTCTCTGTCGGGTCGCAGAGAAAGGCTGAAGGCGTACCAGACCCTGTCAGCCTACATCCACCACTCTATTGATACCGGCCATTCCGTCTGGATTGCCCAGAGTGAAGGCCGGGCAAAAGACGGTAACGACCTGACCGACAGTGCTATTATCAAGATGTTTCACATGAGCCGAAAAGCCGCAGATACGTCATTTTCCGAGAGCATTCGTTCCATGAACATTGTGCCTGTGTCTATCTCTTACGAGTACGACCCATGCGATAACATGAAAGCCAGAGAACTGTACGAAACGGAAAAAAATGGCCATTACACCAAGTCTGAAGGCGAGGACATGTACAGTATCGTCAAAGGCATTGAAGGTCAGAAAGGCCATGTTCATATTGCCTTCGGAGAACCTCTGAAGGATCACTATGACTCAGCTAACGAGGTGGTGAGCGAAGTCGACCGCCAGATTCATAAAAACTACCAGTTGCAGCCCTCCAACCTTTTCGCCTGGGAAGCATTGAAAGACCAGCACACAGGAGCAGCCGTTCCTGGCCTTGAAACCCTGTTTCCCAATGAAAACCTGGATGACAAGCGTGCCATCTTCGAACAGAGACTGGCTACCGCCAACAAGCAGCATCGGGACTGGCTGTTAAAAATGTACGCGACACCAGTCTTTAATCGCTATCTTTAACCACTATTTTTAACAACTATGTTTTAACAACTATGCATAAACTGTGTTTCTTCGTACCCGCTTCTCACCTTGAAGCTGTCAAAGACGCCGTCTTTAACGCTGGCGCAGGACACTTCGGAAACTATGATCGATGCTGCTGGCAGACACTGGGACAGGGGCAGTTCCGGGGTCTGGAAAACAGCACCCCGTTTCTGGGGGTACCCGGCGAACTGGAATACGTTGGAGAGTACAAGGTCGAGGTCATTTGCCCGGACGAAAAGGTTGATGCTGCCGTGTCAGCTCTCAGGCAGGCTCACCCTTATGAGGAACCGGCATTTGAAGTATGGCCTGTCAGGCAGTTCCCACTGTCCGGGGCTGAGTCATAGCGTTTTTGTAATCAATATCCTGAATACGCTGGATAAACTCCCCCTGCCTACGGTCGGAAAAAAAATACTCCAGCGTCTGACGTATGGTGGTAAAAGCCAGTTCATCCCAGGGGATATCCTGTTCTTCAAACAGTTGCACATCAAGGCTTTCCTCACCGGCGGCAAATACCGGTGAATCCATCTCGGCCAGAAAGAAAAGCGACAGCTGACCAACATGCAACACATTAAACAGAGTATAGAGCTGAGTCACTCTGACATCAGCACCGGCTTCTTCAAAGGTTTCCCGGACAGCCCCCTGCTCAATGGATTCACCCAACTCCAGAAAACCTCCGGGCAGAGTCCAGAGCCCTTTACGCGGCTCAATAGCACGTCTGCACAGTAAAACCTTATTGTCGTATACAGGCAGACAACCAGCGACGATCCGGGGGTTCTGGTAATGAATCATGCCACATTCGGTACAAACGTCCCGCAGTCGATTATCACCTGCAGGTATTTCCTGCCGAATCGTGGCACCACAGTGGCTGCAATAATTCACATTCACTCCCTTTCTCACCTCGCTTTCATTCCACATTAAAACGAGGAGCTCCTGCTTGTCTATAGAGAGCTGAAGAAAAGCGTCAACACAAAAAACAGGACATTTCAAAAGACTGTGTTAGTATCAAAAGATACCACTAAAAAGCATCTTTTATATCACTCACAAATAAACGACAGACCTGAAACGTAAGTTGCTTTTTGCTTTGCTGGAAACAACAACAAACACGGACGAAAATCGCATTTATATCGTATGCTTAGAGAATTAGAACAAAGGTTCCAGAGTTACCCCTATCGAAGCCTGAATACCAACCTGCCACAGGCAGCCGTTCTTATTCCTCTGGTCAAACAAGATAACGGCTTCCACCTGATATTGACCCGGCGTGCTTCCCATATGAACACCCATAGCGGTGAAGTGGCATTTCCCGGAGGGAAAAAGGACGCAACGGATTCAGACCTGCTATTCACCGCGCTAAGAGAGTCCTGGGAAGAGATCCACCTCGAACCACAGCTGGTGCGCATTGTTGGACGATGCAGCAGTGTTATATCGCGCTATGGCCTGGAAGTGACACCTTTTGTGGGCATCATTTCGCAAACGCCGGAACTCAGTGCCAACACCGATGAACTGGACAGAATATTCTCTATCCCTCTGGAGTTTCTGCTGAACCCGGACAATCTGGAAACCGACCTCTGGCAGATGAGTGACCACACTTACCAGATGCCTTTCTTCCGCTATGGGGAATACCGCGTCTGGGGATTGACGGCCATAATGCTGGCAGAGTTTCTCAATATTGGTTTTGATGCCAGCATTCCTTTGGATGTTCCTCACTTCGACAGCGATTTTGGCCTGCGCCCCCGACAACGCGTCAGATCTCCAGCTTCCCAGCCCAGGTCTTAAAAACCGTTTGCAAAGCAAGTTCTGGTTACTTTCCTGAACTTGCTTTGCTGTGAAATGTCACAAACAGTCTGTTTAACACTAAACTTGTAGCCCGTTATCCAAAACTGATGTAAATGTTATGAACTCACTTCAATACTGGGTACTTGTGACATTGCTAAACGTGACCACTGTTTTTGCATTTTCCCCCAATAACACCTCCCCCTGCCCTGACCCAACCACCGCTGAAATCTATTTCGATAACAATGAAGACACATCGGACGCTGAAAATGATAAAAGAAAACATCTGTTGTCTGATGGGGTAGGCATTGCGCTTTCTGGCGGAGGAACCCGCGCTGTCGCTCTCTCCGAGGGACAGCTGGCCCTGTTCATGCAGAAAGAACAATACCGTCAGCAGATTACCCGTGTTTCAGCCACCTCAGGGGGAGCCTGGGCCATTATCCCTTACTACATGCAGACAACAGAACAACAGAAAGTATTTCTGGGGCATAATACAGCGGAGCTTGAGCAACTGTACTGGGGCAGCTCCGATGATAAAAACAGATACAATATTGTCTGGATGAACCCGGGGCGCCTGGCTTCAGTACCGCAGCGAATGGGCTATTACTCGGCTGCACTGTCTTTTTTCATCTCAAAGCATTATCCGTATTTATTACCCCGTTACCAGGGATGGAAAAATTATCTGGCAGACGCCACTCTGCAACCATACCAGCTGAACAGGGATGCTCCATATAATCCTACGCAACTTCCGGGACAAACCAATAATACCGAGCTTATTGTCAATACCTACCTCAAAGGCAAGCAGGGTGAAAAAATACCTTTCGAGATGACACCGGACAGAGTCGGCGGTACAAAAACACAGTTTCAGGAAGCTGATTACGCAATGGCACCCTGTGGGTTTAACCGCAAGACCCGGTCTTCAAAGATATCCTGCCATGGTCAGCATTGCTGGGTTTCCCTGAAGCCCGGTGAAGGACTTATTACCTCCGATGTCATGGCAACAACAGGTGCCAACTATGTTAACAAATTCCCATTCTCTTTATTTCCACCTATGTTCACTTACCTGGAGCCAAACCAAAAGAAAAAAACCGTTGAAGCGTCCAGCCGGATGTTCGCAGACAGTGGCAATGAAGATTTTGTCAGCATTATGCCGCTACTGCACAGAGGCCAGAAAAAAATCATTGCTTTTGTGAACACCGGCATTCCCCTTAAACAGGGTGTTTCAGGCGTTATTGGTATGGAAAAAGTGATACCAAGCTATTTTGGCGTGATCCCTGATGAATCCGCTGAAATGGCAGACTATTCCGAATTTAAAGAGGACAGCAGCCTGAATGAAAAAGACTGCACAACCCTTAGCTCAAGAAACCAAGTATTCGACAGCAGTCACTTCAGGGAACTGGCCAATGCCCTGTGGCAGGCAAAAACTGACGGTACTCCCATTGTCTACCTGCAAAAAAAATTAACCATTCTCAATAACAGCTGTTACGGCATCAGAGGAGGTTCAACGGTCGATATATTCTGGGTATATAACGATTTGCCCAAAAACTGGTTCAACCACCTTCAACCCGCGCTCAAAGAGAAAATAACCGGGAATAAAGACTTTGACTTATTCCCTATTTATGACTTCACAAAGCTTTATCTCTCCGCCCCTGTAGCAAACATGATGTCAGCACTGGCGAAGTGGACCATCGAAAATTCCAGTCATCAGTGGGGTGAGCTTTTTCGGAAAGAATAGCCACATAAATCAGCGTGCAAGAAAATTGAAGGTCTGGCTATTGCCAGACCTTCACTGACTGCCGGGTTATAAACGTTTAAAGCTTAGAGCTTCCAGATCACACGATACGGCATAAAGCCTAACTTGCGCTTGAATCGCTTCAGATTCTCACTGGCACCATAATATTTATCGTAAACATAATAGACAGTGTGGGGATAATGCTTGTAGCGGTATTCCGCGATCCCTGAAAAAAGGTAGGGAACCAATCCATCAGACTTGTATTTGTCATGGCCAAAAAACGTGGCATTCAACAGCATCTCTCCTGCAACGAGACAACCTGCGTAGGCCAATAGCTTATCGTCCTTCAGCACGCCAAAATACGGATAATCATGAACATTGGTCTTTGAGGGAGGGTTTTCGACAGGCTTTAACTCACCGTGAAGCAACTCATCAGGCATTTTCCCCTGACGCACCGAGGTAGACCGGTGAATTTCCTGAATATCTGCAAGGTAATCGTTGTAGTTTATTTTCTCAAACCGGTAACCTTTTCGAATCGCTTTTTTTATATTGCGGCGAGCTGAACCTTCAATGCTCTTCAACCACTCTTCATGACTTTCCGGAAAAGGATTGACAGCTACGCCATACTCAAGGAAACCGATAACGAGCAGTTTGGGGTGGGGGCGTTTAGCATCCTTATAAAAGTCTTCAACCACTCTCAGGTAGAACGGGTCATTATCAACAGCAGCCCGCTTTCCCATCAAATCAATAGTGATTTTCGGAATATGCCCTGCCTCATTGATCATGTTCCATAATTTTTTCAAACTCACAACAAGACCCTCTTTTATTCTCAGGACTCATAAGAGTCGATGGACTCACCAAAACCCAGCTTTTCTATAGCTCGAAGCATGGGCTTGTTGGTCACTTGAGTATCGATATAGAACGTCTTATAACCTTTGAGATACATAGCATGGATGGCATGGCGTATTGACCGTGTTGCAAGATTTCTGCCACGCAATTTCTCTTCAGTCCACACCGAACCAATAACAACATCTCCATCTTTAACGGAGTAAAACCGACAGAATCCAATAGCTAAAGTGCCACAGGCTGCAACAGAACCTTCAACAGAAAGGTAATAAAACACTCTGTTGCCCACAAAAGACTTGAGGAATGTTTTAACGGATTCTTTAAACCCAAAATGCCTGAAAAGAACCGTGATGTTCGATAGAAAAGCACCTGGCGAGTCAATCAAAGTAAAATCCTGACTATTTTCCAGATTCTTGTAATCCTCCGACAATCCATCGGACAGTGACAGTTTAAAAATCAGTTCCCGCATCCCTTCACCTGCTAAAGCATCATTTATTCAATACCAGGGGCTTGAAAACGGCTGACCACCGAGCTTGAACTGTCAACGTAAATTGCTTTTCAACTTATGTATCTGCCAGAAAGTTAATCGCTTTAGAACCTGTCGAAAGCTGAAAATGCCACACAAACCAATGTGCAATAAAGTGAAGATCCGGCTATTGCCAGACCTTCACTGACTTCACCCGATTGTCCTTCACCAGCATGATTTCCAGCTTATAGTCCCCGACTTTCAGGCAGACACTGGAGTCAGGAATGGTTTCCATCTCTTCGGTAATCAAACCATTCAGGGTGCGGGCTTCTTCCGTCGGCAAAGCCCAGCCCAGTGCCCGGTTGATGTCACGCAGGGACGCCGAGCCATCAATAATATAAGTGTCATCATCCTGAGGCGTAATGTCCTGACTGCTGTCAGAAACGTCGGTGGTAAAGTCGCCGACAATCTCTTCCAGAATATCTTCCAGCGTGACGAGTCCGAGGATATCGCCGTATTCATCCACCACCAGCGCAACCCGCTCTTTGGTTTTCTGGAAGTTAAACAGCTGGGTGTGCAGAGGCGTGCTTTCCGGCACATAGTAAGGCTCGATGGTTTCCTGCATCAGCGTTGCCTTATTGACCTCTTCCTGACTCAGAAGACGCGCAACTTTACGCATGTGCAGCATACCAACAATGTTGTTGACATCGCCCCGGAACACCGGAAGCCGTGTATGCTGAGTGTCGTGCAGCTGATCAATGATGTCTTTGATATCGTCATCCAGATCAATTCCCACCACTTCATTGCGGGGAACCATAATGTCATCGACCCGCACCTTTTCCAGATCCAGAATACCCAGCAACATGCCACGGCGCTTCTGGGGCAGTAACATACCAGGGTCGTTAACCAGGGTGCGCAGCTCTTCCGCATTCAACTGATCCTGACTGCTTTCACCCGGTTTAATCCCAAAAGGCCGCAGCAGCATGCCGCAAATCCAGTTAAGCGCCACCACTGCCGGGTACAAAACCTTCAGCAGCGGAGCCAGAATAATCGACGCAGGGAAAGCCACCCGTTCAGGAAACATGGCTGCAAGGGTTTTCGGTGTTACCTCACCAAAAATCAGAACCAGCAGCGTCAAACCAAAGGTGGCAATGGCAATACCGCTATCTCCCCAGATACGCGTTGCAATCACGGTGGCCAGCGCCGAGGCAAGAATATTAACGAAGTTATTGCCGATCAGAATCACCCCGATCAGACGATCCGGACGTTCAAGCAGGTGGTGAGTTCGCCTGGCTGCACGATGCCCTTTGCGCACCAGGTGCCGCAGACGATAGCGATTGATCGCCATCATGCCGGTTTCAGAACTGGAAAAAAAAGCGGAAAGCAGCAGCAGAACAATAAGAATGCCCACCAGAATACTCAGGGATGCTTCACTCAAGGGGGATAACGCCTCGTTTATGGATGATTTACCAGGAGCCTGTCGGACTTAAGGCTGTCCTACTGCGGTTGCAATAAATTGGTCTAAAAATTCCTGCTTTCTCGTTGAATAGCTCGCTATTCGCCTCAAAATCAGAAATTTTTATCCTCAATTTCTTGCAATCCTCGCTACGGACGCTTAAGTCCGACAGGCTCCTAAACCCGCATTCTAACGTCGGAATGACAAAAAATGCAGCCCTGTCAGAACTGATTAAGTACTCGTCAGCAATAACTCAACAATCAGATGCCAGCCAAAGTAAGCCACCATCAACATCACCAGACCGGCAACCGTCCAGCGCATGGCGGTCTGACCCCGCCAACCATAGAGCCTCCTCCCGATCAGCAGGGTGGCAAACAGCACCCACGCCAGAATCGACAGAATCGTTTTATGAATAATACGTGTAGCAAACATATCATCCATAAACAGAAATCCGGACACTAATGCCAGCGTCAGCAGAATCAACCCCACCGCCACGTACTCAAACAGCAGCTTTTCCATGGTTTGCAGAGGCGGCAGCGCCTGCATAATTTTACGACGATTGTGGTGTTTAAGCTGCCGCTCCTGATAGGACAGCATCAGTGCCTGAAACGCTGCCACCATGAGAATCCCGTAAGCCAGAACCGACAGCAGTACATGCGCGACCATCATCGAGGGCGGCTGCCAGACAATATGGTCAACCGGCGCCAGCCAGGCCAGCAGCACCGTTAGAATGGTGAAAGGAAGAATCAGCAGAAAAAGGCTTTCAGAGGGCTTGCGCAGGCTGCTGAGCAGCACCACCATGGTCACCATCAGAGAACTCAGTGAGGTTATATTAAATAAACCCAGATTTATACCACCAGGCCCATGCAGCGAGAGATACAGGGCAACCGTCTGAAAAATTGCTCCCACAGCCGTAGCAGCCAGCACCACCTGACGAGACCCGGACTGGCTGAAAACCCTGCGCCCCTGGGTCACAGCCCCCAGAGAATAAAACACAAACGCCCCGATACTCGCCAGCATAACATTCATTTTGCCCGTGACATCCTCAACCATGCGGTATTGTTATCGGGTGAGTGTGTCATACTTGGCCGCAAGACACAAAGCTGCAAATTTAATTGAAACTGCCCACCAGAAGCAAAATACAACCGAAACAAACGTTGATATGAGTCACTTGATTTATCCTCCCAAAATCAAAACAATACAAAACTTACAAAAGTCCTCTAGAACTCAAGCCTTTTCGCTGCATTGAACAGTCAATACAGCGCGTGCGCACAACTTTTCCAAATAAAAAAAACAACAAGCGAACAGTGATTCACTGGGTATTTTTGTAACATTTTTAATTAGGAATTTGAGAGCACACACATGGAATTCAAAAAAGTTGTATTGGCAACCATGGTTGCAGCGGCTCTGGCTGGCTGTAACAGTAGTTCAGACTCCAGCTCGGGGGGGGGGGGGGGGGGGACAATGGCGGGGGAGGAGGAGATTCAACCATCCCGAAAGTGACTGCAGTTTTTAGCGATTCACGAGTAATAGAGGGGGCTGGCTTCAACTGTAAAAACGGTGACACAACTGAAGCAGGCACCACTGACTCAAAAGGTGAAATGACCGTTGCTTCCGGTTCTGTTTGCACCATGAGCCTTGATGGCTTCAACCTGGGCATAACCCAGCCGGTGACTGCTCAAAACTCAGTTATCAGCACAATGCAGTTAACCGAAACCGGCCAGCGCGCGACAAAACGTAAAAACTCAGGCAATGGCAGCATGAATTACAACGCAAGAGTTTCTTCGTTACTTCAGTCTGTCGATGCCAATAGTAGTTTCAATAGTTATGGCAGTATAGATACACGCAATGTAAAGGGTGACACTATACCCACCGACCTGCTGACCAACCCTGATATCGATGAAGATGAATTCGTCGCAAAGCTGGAAACCATTGAGAACAACGATGGCAGCTCAGCGACAGGTGGAAGCACCGTTCCTCCATCAGAAGCCGAAGGCAATGTCCGTGCAGGTTACGAAAGCGTAGCCGTTCACATGGCTATTTCCAAAATAAAAGTGCTTTTGGAAAGCGACATTACGGAACTTCACCTTGAGAATGAGCTGGCTGATATTCGCCACCTTTTAGAAAGCTCCGACGCCAGTAATGGCTACCACAAAGAAGCTCTGCTCGCTATTCTGGAAATCGCAGAAGTACTCAACGAGCCCGAAGTTGCTGAGCGAATTGATTTCGAAGGCAGCCTTTTTGACTACCAGAGTATACTACCTAAAGCATTGGATTTTGCCTTCAATGACGAAGCAGAAATAGTACTTTCTGAAGCCAAAGGCACAACAGACGACATTGCAGAGCTACTATTTGAATCAGCAAATCGTCTGATTAATGCCAGTGAGAAGCTAAGCAAAGCTATGCCTTCAGAATCTTACATCTTGCCTTATGAAGAGCTTGAAGGGTTTACCTATCAGGACTCACTTGCTGTACAAGCTGCCGCACTTCAGGCAGCTAACACGATCTCAGTTATGTCGGCTTACCAGCTTGGGGACGACAAGTACTATATTCCACAATCACACAAGGTTGATGAATTACCCGCCTATGAAAGCTGGTATGACTATGAGTTGCAAAGATATATCGTCCAACCAGTCATTCTGAAAAATTTCGAAAGTGAATATATACAGCTGACCACCGACCCCGTTGACTTCCTCAACAGTAACAGCACTCTACTGTCGTTACGCAGTGACAACAAATACCTCAACCTTGCCAAACAAGCATTAACTGATAGCGTACCTGTCATGCAGGCTATTGATCTGGAACGATTCATGTCTGCTGAAGAAGCAGAAGAGTTTACCAAAATACTAACCAGCCTGGATAATCACCTCAAATCTGAAGATGGTGATGCCACACCTTTCGTTCTTGACAGTGAAGATGGCACTTATTACGCCAATCTACATGCTTTTTATGACAACAACACAGGTATTGACCGAAACTCATTCTCTATCACGATAAATGGTTACAGCTGCCGAGATGACTTGGGGGCATACGATCTGGACACCTCCAAACTGCTCTCGTATCCACTGTGCCCTCATGATGAAAGCATTCTTAATGACTGGGGTAACATAGATTACAGAAAGACTCAGGAAGTGGGCTACTACTTTAATGAGAATCTGGGAACGCATGTATATCAAGACATAGCCGCCGTACCAGCCAGAGACAATACTGAATTCACTCCCATCTACGACCGCATCAACCGTGTAATCTGGTGCGACGAAGACGAAGCAGGCAACAAAGTCTCTTGTGAATTTTAACCGCCCATGAAAAAAAGCCTGTTCATTTTGTGCTTTTTTATCGCAACTTTCCGGGCCGATGCCCGGGAGGTTGCCTTAAATTACGAAAACATACGACTCACCCAGTACCAGCAACACAACGATGGTGAATCCCGTCTTCAATACACCATCCGGGCAAATCAACTCAACGAAATAATAAGCCTTCAGGCAACACTAGGAAGCTTCAACCGTGCAGGAGCCTCGCAAAAAAAACATTTCAATGATGGAACGTTAACGCTGAAAAACTCAGAAATTCAGTTCGAACGCGCTTATTTCCACCGCGGACAGCTAATTATGGAAAACTGTCGGGGAATAATTCAGGAAACTGCTTTCCTGTCCAAAGAGATCGTTTACGACAGTCAAAATAACCAGATCCTCTCACCCAGAATCACCTTCTCTTCAGGCTCAAGCCTGAGAAGCAAAATGAATTACTCCACGCAAATCGACCCGGCCTGATGAACTCTCAGTGACTCTCTGCCCCTTTTCTTCGAATTTTGGATATAATGCCTCACAACCTGCTTCACACCTTCTATGAGTCGCCCGCTTATACAGCGACTCCGGGAATACAGAATGTTTGAGAATTTAACCGAACGCCTGTCGCAAACGTTAAAAAACGTGACCGGCAAGGCCAAGCTGTCTGAAGACAATATCAAAGAAACCCTGCGCGAAGTGCGCATGGCACTGCTGGAAGCGGATGTTGCCCTGCCAGTGGTCAGAGAATTCACCCATCGCATCAGGGAACGTGCGATTGGTCAGGAAGTCCAGTCAAGTCTGAGTCCCGGCCAGGCGTTTGTAAAAATCGTTCAGGCTGAACTGATCGAGGTCATGGGCGCAGCCAACGACGAGCTGAACCTGTCTACCCAGCCTCCGGCGGTTATTCTGATGGCGGGTCTTCAGGGTGCGGGTAAAACCACCTCTGTCGCCAAGCTATCCAAATTCCTGAAAGAACGCCACAAGAAAAAAGTCATGGTGGTGTCTGCCGACGTTTACCGTCCGGCAGCGATTAAACAGCTGGAAACCCTGGCAGGCGAGGTCGGTGTTGACTTCTTCCCGTCTGACATCCAGCAAAAGCCAGTGGATATCGCCAACGCTGCCATTCAGGAAGCCCGTATCGGTCATTACGACGTACTGATTGTCGACACCGCCGGTCGTTTGCATATCGATGCCGGGATGATGGAAGAGATCCAGTCTCTGCATTCAGCCATCAACCCGGTAGAAACCCTGTTTGTGGTGGACGCCATGACAGGTCAGGACGCTGCCAACACCGCCAAAGCGTTTGGTGATGCCCTGCCTCTGACCGGTGTCATCCTGACCAAGGCAGACGGTGATGCCCGTGGTGGTGCAGCCCTGTCCGTTCGCCATATTACCGGCAAACCCATCAAGTTTATCGGTGTGGGTGAAAAAACCGATGCCCTGGACCCGTTCCATCCGGATCGTATTGCTTCCCGGATTCTCGGCATGGGCGACGTTCTGTCCCTGATCGAAGAAGCCGAACAGAAGCTTGATAAGAAAAAAGCCGACAAACTGGCCACAAAGCTGAAAAAAGGTAAAGGCTTCGATCTCGAAGACTTCCGTGATCAGCTGCAGCAAATGAAGAAAATGGGCGGCCTTGCCGGTGTAATGGACAAACTGCCGGGCATGCCTGGTATGCCTGGCAACATGCCGGGACAGATGGACAACAAGATATTTGTCCAGATGGAAGCCATCATCAACTCCATGACACCGGCTGAGCGTGCCAATCCGGATATCATGAACGGTTCCCGTAAGAAGCGTATCGCAGCGGGTTCCGGCACACAGATTCAGGACATTAATCGTCTGATCAAGCAGCACAAGCAAATGTCCAAGATGATGAAGAAGGTGTCCAAAAAAGGCGGCATGAACAAACTGATGCGCGGCCTTGGCGGCATGAAAGGACAAATGCCGGGAGGAATGGGCGGCATGATGCCACCGGGCGGCGGTAAGAAGTTCCCTTTCTGACCTTAGCTTTCCCTATCGGATTGCTGCATGGCAGCAATCCGACCGCTTGCACCCCTGAAAATAATTATTCAGGCTGCCTTACCAATGGGTCAGAATGACTGCTAAAGATCGCTGATACTTTCTCTCGTTGCCGCTCAGTAAGGAAGTTATAGACGTAGTCACAATCGACACCGTCTCTAAGAATACTCTTCCCAAAGTGCTCAAAGTGGGAAAGCCTCGCATAAATCCCTGGCCTCCGCTTCTTACCACAACGTTCACCATGAGTAACAATACCGATCAGATAAGCCTCGGTTTCTTCGGTTTCCGGATTCATTTTATTTTTAAACAGAGGGCCGCCACTGTCGCCATAGCAGGCATCTTTTTTTTCTACAATATTGCCTGCACAGAGTTCAGAGTCCGAAAAACTGATGAATCCCTGATGTTTAAAAGGGTTATAATGCTTATTGCAGAGTTTTCCTGTTACCAGATTCAGCGAAGCGCATTGTAAACGATCCGGGTCAACATCCTTTCTGGCTTCTTTTCGCCCCCATCCACACACTTTTGCTTTAGGCTTGTCTGATTCAATGAAATCGTCAGAAATGTTTCTCCAGTCTATTTTTACCGGAGTGATATTATCGACAGGCTTATCCAGCAAAATAAAAGCAATATCATTACGATCACTCTTATCCCTGAAGTCTGGGTGACGTAAATAGAAACGACTGGTTCTTACCATCGTTTTATCTTTGGCAGTGTCCAGAAAGGTCAGTTTGACAAATTTGCTCAGTGCCTTCTTTTTGTTGTCATCCACACAGTGGGCAGCGGTCATGGCCCAGGATCGATGAACCAGAACAGCAGAGCAATTAAAATCCGATGTTTCCTTATATTTTTTTATCTTCAAAACAGAGGGTAGAGCACCCGTCGGAACAGAACTCTTTAATAAGGCGGTCGTGGTTGTGATAGGGGTTGTGGTTGATAAGTCAGGCTCGCTGGTGGTTGATAAAACAGGAGCTGGTGAGGTTTCAAGTAATTTTGTTCGCTCCTTCCTGCTTATCTGCTCCAGCCCGGCCAGCCAGGGATATTGGCTCCAGTTTTCAGGTTGTCCTCCAACTACACGCCGAACCCTGTGATGCGAATCAGACCGCTCTTCCGTTAAGGGGGAAGTGGCAACACCGTCACCAATTTGCACTGGCGCTCCAGTCCCGGAAGTGGAAACAAACAACAAGCCAGCCAGCATCCAGGGCAGGCAATATTGCCAACTGGATAATTGGATATATTTATTCATGGCCAAAACAATACCTGTCATGAACTATGTAGGGATTAGGAGTCTATGCCAGCACAAGTCAGGCATCAGATTCTTTTGTTATTGAAACGATATTCCCTTATCTTTCATCCTCCCGTTCCCTTTTACCCCCCTCTTTGCGCCATTAATAAACCACTCGCAGTTGTCAGCATTGATTTTATTCCTTAGAATATGCGCCCTTTGTGATGGGGTTTACCCCGTCAAGGTAGTCTGTGTCTGCAGAAAATGCTTATTTCATAAGCATCGGAAGCAAGCCAGAATACCAATGCAAAAGTTGCCGGACCACGATTACAGGAAACCCATTCCATGGTAACAATTCGTCTCGCTCGCGGCGGTTCCAAGAAGCGCCCATTTTACCACCTGACCGTAGCTGACAGCCGTAAGGCTAACGGCGGCCGTTTCATCGAGCGCGTAGGTTTCTTCAACCCTACCGCCCGTGGTCAGGAAGAGCGTCTGCGTGTAAACAACGAACGTGTTGAGTTCTGGCTGGGCCAGGGCGCAGGCATGTCCGATCGCGTAGCTCAGCTGGTTAAAGAAGCTCAGAAAGCTGCTTAATCCGCTGTTTGAAGGAATTTACCAGTGACAAAAGCTGCAGTTGAAGCATCCAGCAAGAGTCTGGTGACTCTGGGAAAAATCACTGCTGTATACGGGATCAAGGGCTGGGTAAAAGTGTATTCACACACTGACCCCATGACCAACATCCTGGATTACAAGCACTGGATTCTGGATCACAATGGTCGCCAGCAGACCATTGAAGTCGATCAGGGCCGCCGTCAGGCAAAGGGCTTGATCGCACACATCGCAGGCTGTGATGACCGCGATATCGCCCGCCAGTATTGTGGCGCCGAGATCAAGGTATACGCCAGCGAACTGCCCGAGGCAGCCGATGATGAAATTTATTGGCACGAACTCGAAGGACTGAATGTCATCACCCGCAGCGATGCAGGCGAAGATCTTCTTCTGGGCAGAGTCAGTCATCTGATGGAAACCGGAGCTAACGATGTTCTGGTGATTCGCCCCTGCAGGGGCAGCATCGACAAGTCCGAACGCCTTGTGCCGTGGCTGGTCGATCAGGTGATTGAAGAAGTGAATCCTGAAGCAGGGTTCATTCGGATTGACTGGGATCCGGAATTTTAATCCGTTATGGAACATCACAACGATGATGCCATAACGGCAGATATGTGGTTCGGTGTGGTCACACTGTTTCCTGAAATGTTTCGCGCGATTACCGAACACGGTATTTCCGGGCGGGCCGTTAAGGAAGGCAGTGTAGCGGTAGAAACCTGGAATCCCCGGGACTTTACCCACGACAAACACCGGACTGTGGATGACCGACCTTATGGCGGTGGTCCCGGCATGTTGATGAAAATTCAACCTCTGCGTGACGCCATCCATGCAGCCAGACAGGCTGCTGGAACCGATGCCACAGTGATATACCTGTCTCCCCAGGGACGCCCGTTAGATCAGGCAGGGGTTCAGGAACTCGCCGCAAAAAAGCGGATCATTCTGGTAGCGGGGCGGTATGAAGGTATTGATGAGCGCGTAATCAACAGCGAAATCGACGAGGAATGGTCGATTGGGGATTACGTATTAAGTGGTGGCGAACTCGCCTCCATGACCCTGATTGATGCAGTATCACGCTTTGTACCGGGCACCCTGGGTCATAAGGATTCCGCCCAAGAAGACTCCTTTGCGGACGGCCTTCTTGACTGCCCGCACTACACCCGTCCGGAAGTATTTGAAGGACAGGATGTGCCGGAAGTACTGATGTCAGGCAACCACCAGCGAATTCGCGAATGGCGCCTGAAACAGTCTCTGGGCAGAACCTGGCTGCGACGCCCTGACCTGCTTGAAGGTCGTGAGCTGACCGGCGAGGAAAAGAAATTACTCGCTGAGTTCCAGCGTGAACACAGTGAAGCCAGCAAAGGGTAAACCCCTTACTTGGCGGAAATCTTGACTATCGGGAGCAAAAGCTAAAATGAGCAAGAACAGAATTATTGAAGCGCTCGAAAACGAGCAAATGAACAAGGAAATCCCTGCCTTTGCACAGGGTGACACCGTTGTTGTACAAGTTAAGGTAAAAGAAGGCAACCGTGAGCGTCTGCAGGCGTTTGAAGGTGTTGTTATCGCTATCCGTAAGCGTGGCCTGAACTCTGCTTTCACCGTTCGTAAAATCTCCAGCGGTGTTGGCGTTGAGCGTGTATTCCAGACTTACAGCCCACTGATCGACTCCATCACTGTTAAGCGCCGTGGTGACGTTCGTCAAGCCAAGCTGTACTACCTGCGTGAGCGTAGCGGTAAGGCTGCTCGCATCAAGGAAAAGCTCAAGTAAGATCGCTTTGATCCCGGCCCAAACCGGGACCAGAAAAATCTTTATTTATTGTTCTGACAATCCGGCAACTTTTGTTAGACATCAGAGAAAGCGACTTCGGTCGCTTTTTTTGTACCCGATCTCTGCCCCCAATTTCCCGCGCCATTTGCCTGCCAGGACAAAATTCCTATACCATCAACTCAATACACCAACCAGTCTTACCAATGCCTGCACACCCTCAAACCAACGACCCCGTTACCCAGTTTCTCCAGCATCTCTGGCTGGAAAAAGGCCTGAGTGAGAATACCCGCTCATCTTATCAACGAGACCTCAGACAATTTCAGGAATGGCTGCAGGAACACGAACAAAAGTCGGTTACCGAAGCAACCCGTGACAGCCTCAGCCACTACCTTGCCTGGCGCTATGAACAACACTACAAGCCCTCCTCAACCGCCCGAAGCCTGTCGAGCCTGCGTGGTTTTTATCGTTTCCTGCTCAGAGAAGGTGAGCTGGACAGGGACATCACCGCCAATATAGAACTGCCCAGACAAGGTCGTCCATTGCCCAAAACCCTGACAGAATCAGACGTCGAAACCCTTCTGAATGCGCCGGATACCGATACAACACTGGGCCTTCGTGACCGATGCATGCTGGAACTGCTTTATGCCTGCGGTTTACGGGTGTCAGAACTGGTGACGCTGACGGTAGACCAGATCAACCTGCGACAGGGCATTGTTCGAATCAGCGGCAAAGGCGGCAAAGAACGTTTAAGCCCAATGGGTGAAGAAGCCCTGACCTGGGTTCTGGAATATATGAAACGTGCCAGACCCGAACTGCTCAATGACATTGACAGCCCGGTCATGTTTCCGGGGCGACGGAGCCAGCCCATGACCCGTCAGACCTTCTGGCACCGGATCAAACACCATCAGCAGACAGCAGGCATAACAGCGGATGTATCCCCCCATGTGTTACGTCATGCCTTCGCTACTCACCTGCTTAACCACGGTGCCGACCTGCGGGTGGTTCAGTTACTGCTTGGACACAGCGACCTCTCCACCACCCAGATCTACACCCATGTGGCGCGACACCGACTGGAAACACTTCACGCGGAACACCACCCCCGGGGATGACAAAGCCTCAACAGCGACTAAACTTCTGTGCCATACAATCCGATCAACTCTGTTAGCAATAACGATTTAGCAAAAACAATCAAACCAGCCAAAAGGCCTGGACCAAAAACAATAGAAACGAGGAACCCTCATGCGGCACAGCGCACTGCTCCTTCTGGCTGGACTGATAGCCACACAACCTCTTCTGGCAGAAGAAAAAACCAGCCAAAAGCCTGAAACAACGGCTGTTGCCCCCTACGACAAAGAACTGGCTGAAATCCGCCAGGCGATAGAAATCCAGCTTAAGTCCCGTGACCCCAACATTCCTATCGAACGTGTTGAGCGAACCGGGTGGCCTGATGTCTACATGGTGGTTCTGACTGGAGGGCTGGTCATCTATGCCAGCAAAGACGGCCGCATGATCCTCAGGGGCGATATGCTGCGGCTGGAAGACGACGGCGGCATTACCAATTTGACAGAAAGTGTTCGTAATACCGCCGTAGCTCAGCAGCTGGACAAAATAAAGCCTGCCGATATGATCAGCTTCAAGCCTAAAGGCAAAGTCAAAGGTGTCGTTTATGTATTCACTGACGTTGACTGCGGTTACTGCCGGAAACTCCATCAGGAAGTGCAGGCAATGAATGACCTGGGTATCGAACTGCGCTATCTTGCCTTTCCAAGAGGCGGGGCGAATTCCCCGGCCTACAACAAGATGATCAGTGCCTGGTGTGCAAAAGACCGTAAAAAGGCCATTACTGACCTTAAAACCGGCAACGATATACAAACCACGGCGCTTGCCAAAAAAGGCGAACCACAGCCTGAAGGTTCCTGCGGAGCGCTGGTTGATCAGCAGTATCAACTGGGGAATAAGCTTGGCGTCAATGGCACACCGGCCATGTTTCTTGAAGATGGCCGGGCCATTCCGGGTTACCGTCCTGCAGCTGAACTGGCAAAAATCATGGGCATTACCCCACCAGCTCTCCCCGCAGCGTCTCAATAATGTATGACTCTTAATGAGTAGCTCTTAATGAATAGCTGCCCTGCAAGGCTGGCAGGGCAACTTCCCCCCCTCTCTATATTGGCCGTTGAACTTTCTCAGATCAGAGCTGTCTGTACAGTATCTGGATAACCAAACGGACTTGCATACGATGGAAGGACAAAACACTACCCCAGCTACTTCACCAAGCTGGTACAGCTACTTGCCCGACTTCCCCGGCCTGAGAAAGAAATCGGTGGATTCCGGCGAACCGACGAATGTTTCCGTCGTTCCTCCGGAATCTTCCCTGACGACTGCCAGATCACCCTCCGATCCTGCCCTTACGGAAAATAAAGACGTAAGACAAAGAGATGTTGTTTCTACCCATAGCTCCATACATAGCTCTACGAATAGTCCCGAGCCTGTTGCCCACTTTGCGGAAAACTTCACTGAATTGCTTAAGGATGCAATCTGGAACAAGTACACACCTGAAGATGAACCCCAACCCAAGCCTCGGCTCCCATCTCCCACCGTATCGGGCAATATTGCTCTGGGAACAGTACCAACAGAAGAAGACGAGAACGAAAAACTGGAACAGTTACTGCAAAGTTATGACGTTGTTGATCTGCAAGATTCAGATAGACAGGTCTGTAATCTCCTCCAGTACTATACAAGCAGTGTCAACATAATCTGCCAGAAAGAATGGAGGCTTCTGAACGAAGCAGAGCAACAAGACGCCCTAAAGAACATAAGAGCCTTTGCCCAGCTGCTTAACACCTTTTCATCGGACGATCTGGCAACAATACTGGTCAGAGAAAGCTCAAGACCGGAAGCTGCCCAAAGAATTAAACACCTTCAATCCCGGCTTGAGGAAATCTACGAAAGTTACCGGGGGCTGGCCGCCCTACTGCTACCCACTGAAGCGGTCATCCAACATACCAGAGCCTTATGTAACGCCCTGCGTCCCAGAATTCAACAGCTGCAGGTAAACCAGCTGGCAGGCTCCCATAAAGCCAGCGAATCCAGTTGGGCATCCTGCAACAATGTTGCCTGCGGTAATCCAGGCAAGGCTGACTCAGAAGGCATATCTGAACAGTTTGACAGGGATATTCTGCGAAACTCCAACTTCGCCATTTTCAATCAGGAGGAAGAGCTACAGTTCCATTCAGCAGTGAAAAACTATGAGTATCAACAGGAACACACTGAAAACAGCAGGGAGTGCTTCAAGAAAGACTGCCACAGGGAACTGATACAATTATGCGCTGGCTACCCCGTTAATATGCTGACCGTCGTGTCTGATCTGGCCAGCCAGAGTCCATACAATCCTCTGTGCCACACCATGAACCAGTTGCTTAAAGAAAAATTGGAACCCGGCTACGTTGTTGCCCCGCAGGAACGCAAAACAGAAACACGTTTGCTACCAAAACCGGACGGCAAACTGGTCGTTGAATTAACCCTCGCTTTTAACCAGTACAAACTCAATGCTCCGGACGGACGACAGTATCTGATTGATCAACCCACACTGATCCAGTCTCGCACCACTCTGGATCCGGACAGACTGGATGAACGAAAGCTGGGTGATATTGAGCTGCACCTTCTCTCTGCTGACCGCTGTATTAACTTTACGTAATACCTCTTAGCTTTGCACCAGGACAAACAACGGTCAGACCTATAATTTCATAAAGTGTCGTCTATAGTACAAGTCGGATGTTGTCTGAACTATATTCAGATTAAGAGCTTTTTAGTCAATCCGGCCTTGCATCATGAAGCTTCACTCAAAAGTTAAAGTTCTAAATAAATACAAAAGCCCCCGGGAACTCGAAGATGATTTGCCCAACATAATTAATACGGTAAAAGGAATGGGCTATAGGAAAGAGGATGTAAAGATACTTGAAATTAATTTAAAAATGAATTTCCCATTGCATATCCGCAGACAACTTCAAGAGCTGTTTGTTGATAATTTCACCAAAAAAATACCTGTCCGGGCAGCTCACTATATCAGTCGTGA
Source organism: Endozoicomonas sp. NE40 (assembly GCF_040549045.1). Lineage (NCBI taxonomy): Bacteria > Pseudomonadati > Pseudomonadota > Gammaproteobacteria > Oceanospirillales > Endozoicomonadaceae > Endozoicomonas > Endozoicomonas lisbonensis. The sequence goes on from NZ_JBEWTB010000002.1 coordinate 293,256, forward strand.
CCAGTTCAGTCCCGATCCCAGTCTGTTGAGCAGGCTGGCTATACGTATTGTTACATTGAGCCACCCTATCGCTGTTATCGTTGCATCGAATACACTGATTTTTTTATTTAACAAACAGTTTGTATGGGGACACCAGATCACTAAAACCTCTTTTTTGGACAAAAGTGTCATTAATGTTGATTTAATGTAGCCATGCTGCGCCACTACCAGACATGAGGTAGCGACAAAGCTCGCATCAGCCCCGTATTTATAGCTATAATCAGCCCCTGTTATACAAACCTGAATAATACAACTCTGCCCGGGAAGTCAGCACTGTATCAATCCAGACTCTACAGCAATAACACTCTTTCAGGCTTCCTGCAGAAGTTCACAACAACGAATAAACCATTAACAATAAGCTTTAATAAGAGGGTGAAACACCTTGAAACCGGTTAAGGTAGGAATATGCGGTCTGGGCACCGTCGGCAGCGGTACCTTCAATGTATTAACCCGTAACTCTGAAAGTATTACTGCCCGAACTGGCAGACCGATTATTATTGAACAGGTAGGGACCCGTCGCGGCAACCCAACCTGCGACACCAGCCGTACATCTGTCACCACGGACATCTTTGATGTTGCGCGCAATCCGGACATTGATATCGTTGTTGAGCTGATTGGCGGTTACGACGTAGCCAAAGACCTGATCTTGACAGCCATCAGCAACGGCAAACACGTTGTGACCGCAAATAAGGCTCTGATTGCCGAACACGGCAATGAGATTTTCCACGCCGCCCGGGAAAATAATGTCATTGTCGCTTATGAAGCCGCTGTGGCCGGGGGAATTCCAGTTATCAAAACCCTGCGTGAAGGTCTGTCAGCCAATGATGTCAACTGGCTGGCCGGAATCATCAACGGTACCGGTAACTTTATCCTGACCGAAATGGGCGACAAAAACCGTCCGTTCGAAGAGGTACTGAAAGAAGCCCAGGAGCTGGGTTACGCCGAAGCTGACCCAACCTTTGACGTGGAAGGCATTGATGCCTGTCATAAACTAACCATTATGGCTTCCATCGCTTTCGGTATGCCACTGCAGTTTAACAAAGCATTTACCGAAGGCATCAGCCAGGTAACACCAGGCGATATCCAGTACGCTGAAGAACTGGGTTACCGAATCAAGCATCTGGGCATTTCCAGAAAAACAACGAAAGGCGTTGAGCTTCGGGTACATCCGGCACTGATCCCTGCTGATCGTCCGATGGCCAATATCAATGGCGTACTCAATTCCGTTGTGATCAATGCAGATGCCATTGGTGAAACCATGCTGGTAGGCCCCGGAGCAGGCGCAGAGCCTACCGCCTCTTCCGTTGTGGCTGATATCATCGACATTGCCCGCAACCTGGAAACACCTCAGTCCATGCCCTTCCCTCTCGGCTACAGTTCGGATGCCATGCAACCAGTGGAAGTGCTGTCTGTTGATGAAATCGAGTGCGCCTACTACCTGCGTATTCATGTAAACGACCACCCCGGTGTGATCACGGCACTGAGTTCTGTGCTGGGCGAAAACAATATCAATATTTCTGCAATGACCCAGAAAGCCGGCCGTGAACACGACATGCATGCCGATGTGGTGATTCTCACTGAAACCGTCAGGGAGTCTGTTATGAAGCAGGCTCTGACAAAGATTGAAGCCCTGCAAGATGTACAGTCTCCGGTTGCCCATATTCGTGTCGAAGCGCTTTCCTGAGCCATGACCTGAACGATGGGCGTGATAACGGATCACAGAGGACAACATGAAATATATTACAACCCGATCCAGCACCAGCGAGATGAAGGGTGAGGCAAAAGGATTTCAGGACGTACTGCTAACAGGTCTTGCCAGCGATGGCGGGCTTTATGTACCCGCTGAACTGCCGCAGTTCTCAAAAGAAGACATTCGTCAACTAAGGGGGCTGCCTTATAACGAGCTGGCATATACGATCATCAAGCCTTTTGTTGGTGGCGAAATTGATGACGCCACGCTGAAACAGCTGATTGACGACAGTTACAGCACAACAGATACCTTCAGCCATAATGCGGTTGCCCCTCTGCACCAGATTGGCAGCAACGAATGGATTATGGAGCTGTTTCACGGCCCAACACTGGCGTTCAAGGATTTTGCCCTGCAACTGCTTGGCCGGCTACTGAACCATGTACTGACAGAGCGTGGCGAAAAAGCCATTGTACTGGGAGCCACCTCTGGCGACACCGGTTCGGCAGCCATTGAAGGCTGCCGCCATAGCGATGCACTGGATATTTTTATCCTGCACCCTTATCAGAGGGTTTCAGAAGTCCAGCGTCGCCAGATGACCAGCGTACTGGCTGACAACGTCAATAACATTGCTGTCAAAGGTAATTTTGATGACTGTCAGGCAATGGTGAAACAATCCTTTGCCAACCAGTCATTCCTGCCAGACAATACACGACTGGTAGCCGTTAACTCCATTAACTGGGCGCGCATCATGGCGCAGGTGGTGTATTACTTCTATGCCGCACTGCTGCTGGGCGCTCCGGATCGTGAAATCGCCTTCTCAGTTCCTACCGGCAACTTTGGCGATATCTTTGCCGGTTACATTGCCCGGGGTATGGGTCTTCCGATTGGCAAGCTGGTCGTCGCCACCAATCAAAACGACATTCTGCACCGCTTCTTCAAAGATAACGATTACCGTAAGCAGCAACTGGAACACACCCTGTCGCCGAGTATGGATATCATGGTGTCCAGCAACTTTGAACGTCTGCTGTTTGATATGCTGGGGCGGGATGGAAACCGGCTGGCACAGTTGATGGAAACCTTCCAGGCTACCGGTAAGCTGCAGGCACCTGAAGCAGACTGGCTGGAAATCAAAGCACTGTTTGAAAGCTGTCGTACTGACGACACTGGCACCTGTTCAACCATTGCACAGCTGCACAGGGAAACCGGCTATCTTGCCGACCCGCACACCGCCACCGGTGTTCGGGCATTGCAGGAGCTTAACCTTGCCCCCCGTACGCCAAAGGTAGTTCTGGCGACAGCCCATCCGGTAAAATTCCCGGAAGCTGTGGAAAAGGCAGGTCTGCAATCACCTTCCCTGCCTCCCCACATGAGCGACCTGTTGCAACGCGAAGAGCGCTATAGCGTGCTTGAGAATGACCTGCCAGAGCTGCAGGCTTTTATCAGGCAGCAAACCCGCCATTAAACCGGGAATTCAGCAGGATCTGTCAAAGACCCTGCTGAATTCCTCTCCCCCTCAAGCAAAGACATAACCTCCTGCCCATCCTGACTCAGCTTGCGACCTCCCTGCCGATATGTTCTGTAATAATTTTGTTCAGGACAGTCATCATGCCAGAATCCGCACAGGCTTCTTTTCGTTTAAATCTCAGCGAACGCATTCAGATATTTGCCAAAGCAAAAAACTGGAATAATTTCAAAGCTATTTTTTCAGGCCGCAAAGTCACCACCTCTGACCCGGTCATTCATCTGCTGAAGCAAAAATCCACAGCGTCTTCTAACTCTGCAAAAAGCCCTGACAAAGCATTACTGGATCGCAAAGCCAAACATTTTAACAATGGCCTGAACAAAGCCCTGCCTTCTAACGATAAATCAGTCTGGAAAGCTGAACACCCGGGTGTTCATCCAGGTGGAGATCCCGGCTCAGCCGAAAAAAAATGGGCCTTACAGCTAGTCCTGCAAGGCAAACACACCCAACTGGATGCCATGCTGAGCAAAATAGATGAAACCACTGATGAGGGCGAATCACAGTACCTTGAATTGCGTAATCACCTGCTCAGCTGTGGCGCGATGTATGACTGGGTTGGTGCTGATGGAAAGAAACACAAAGGTGCAGAAGTGCAGTTCAGACACCACTCTAAACGTTTTGATGGACCTGAAACCCGGAAACTCAAAGAGCTTGCGGAAACGAAAAAAAGCGATCTGCAACAGCAACTGGAGAGTCAGTTCAGTGACAGAGAAGACTTCGAAGCCCTGCGCAACGACCTCTTTAATGAAGGCTATTTCTCCCAACCCCGCGTTCGCAACCAGATAAAATCGTTTTCAATGCGGTTTGATAACGAGTCCGTCATTTCAGCCAAACAACGACTTCTGAATAACGATATTGACGGTTTTAAAGATTATGTGGCGAAAAGGTTCACAACCCCGGAAGCTATTGCCGGACTGAAAGAAAACCTTGAAAATAATGGGTTTCTTTTTACAGAAGCCATGACTCCGGCAACCCAAAAAATAGATATCGACCAGGCCAAACCTGTGACCCACTTTCTGGACACTCTCCATAATCAGAAGGCTTCCCAGACACTCAACAGTGAAAAACAAAACATACTACAGGATAATTCAGAACAAGCCATCAGGGACTGGATTGCTGAGAATATTCCTACCCGGGACGCCATGGAGCAATTAGCGGGTGAAGCAAGCACGTCAAAGACATACTCTATCACTGCAAAGCAGCTTATTGACTCAGCTTACACAAAGGTGTTCGAAGACGATCTTCTTACGCCCCTGCTGAACGCAGCCCAGTCATTTGGCAACAGTAAGCTTGCGGAAAAGAGTCGCGAACGGTATACCAATCTTCTGAAGGTTGCCGGGAAATCACCCAATAGATCCAAACCGTTAGAAGCATTGGAAAAGCAACTGGCAGAAGATTCCGAAGAACTACAGGATCTCAGGCAACAATTCAGCGATGGACTGTGGCAACCCGATGAGGACGGGCAGTTAACTGTCCTGATTGTCCCCCCCAGCGTTAGAGAAGTAGAGCAACTCATTAAGTCGTTGCAGGAAAATAAAAACCTTGACCCTTTGGCAAAAGGTGTTGCAACACGATGGCTGAAAGTGATTAGCAAACCGTATGATAGCTGACTCTAGAGAACGACTAATTAGCGAATAGAACTATTGAGTATCGGGCAGTGATTCCGCATTATTAAGCAGATCACTGTCCTGCTTTCTGGCTACCATGCAAAAACAGATTATCCGTCGAGACGTCACTGAATTATTGTCTTCCTCTCTCCCTCCTCTGCTGGCGCGTATTTACGCCGCCCGGGGGATCACCTGTGAAGACGAAATAGCGCGCCAGCTAAAGGGGTTGCACCATTACACCCATCTGAAAGATATTGATGTCGCAGCCCGCATCCTTGCCGATGCCATTGTCGAGCAGAAGAAAATCCTGATTGTTGGTGATTTTGACTGCGATGGTGCCACTAGCAGCGCCCTCGGTGTACTGGCTATTCGCGCCATGGGCGGACAGGTGGATTACCTGGTACCCAACCGTTTTGAATACGGCTATGGCTTAACCCCAGAAATTGTCACAGCCGCAGAATGCTTTCAGCCAAAGGTTCTGGTAACCGTCGATAACGGCATTTCCAGCCTTTCAGGTGTTGCAGCTGCCAGGGAAAGGGGCTGGCAGGTCGTTGTCACCGATCACCACCTGGCAGGGCGAGAGCTGCCTGACGCAGACGCTATTGTGAACCCAAACCAACCCGGCTGCCCGTTCCCGGGCAAAAACACGGCAGGTGTCGGCATTATCTTTTATGTCATGTGCGCCCTGCGTACCGAGCTGAACCAGCGCGGCTGGTTTGATCATCATCCTGCCTTCAACCCTTTTGACCTGCTGGATCTGGTGGCGCTCGGCACTGTTGCTGACGTTGTCAGCCTGGATAAAAACAACCGCATCCTTGCCCATCAGGGACTGGCAAGAATTCGAGCCGGTCATTGTCGTCCCGGTATCAAAGCGTTGATCGACGTATCCGGTCGCAGCCAGCCCAGACTGGTCGCCAGCGATCTTGGCTTTGCCCTGGGACCAAGGCTCAATGCGGCTGGCCGACTGGACGATATGTCCACCGGCATCGAACTGCTGCTCACTCCACATATAGAGCAGGCCAGAGAGATTGCCTCTGAGCTGGACAGCCTGAACCGGGACAGAAAGGATATTGAGGCCGGAATGCAGCAGGAAGCACTGGCCGAACTGGCCAAACTCAACCTGGACAGTGATACAGAACTGCCCTGGGGAGTCAGCCTGTATCAGCAGGGCTGGCATCAGGGCGTTATTGGTATTCTGGCTTCACGGATCAAAGATAAACTGCACCGCCCGGTCATTGCCTTTGCTGCGGCAGATAATGGTGAACTGAAAGGTTCTGCCCGCTCTGTCAAAGGGCTGCACATGCGTGACGCCCTTGATGCCATCGCCAGAGAACATCCGGACTTAATTATAAAATTTGGCGGCCACGCCATGGCTGCAGGATTAAGCATTAAGCAGGATGGATTTACAGCCTTCTCAGAGTGTTTTGACAAAATCGTTCGGGAACAGCTGGATGCCGACGACCTGGAGGCGGAAATCCACACCGATGGAACACTGGAAAGCCATGACTTCACCCTGCAGACCGCACAGATGCTCAGAGATGCCGGCCCCTGGGGGCAAAGCTTTCCCGAACCCTGTTTTGATGGCCGTTTTCAGCTGATACAACAGCGACTGGTGGGGCAGAAACACCTGAAGATGGTATTAAAAATTCCGGACAGTGAATTCTATCTGGACGGCATCGCCTTCAATATCGACCCCCAGCTCTGGCCGAACCCTGCCATCAACCGTATCCGTGCCGTCTACAAACTGGATATCAACGAATTCCGTGGACAGCAATCCCTGCAATTACTGGTTGATTATTTTGAACCAGTAGCCTGAGCCCTTTAGCCCGAAAAAGCTGTTTTTCCGGAACCGCCAGCGTTTGCATAACCTGCTTTTTACTCTACCCT